>CAINDR010000064.1 GCA_903847415.1 Candidatus Falkowiibacteriota bacterium | reverse complement strand
AGAATAAATTCTTCGTTAATACTTGGTATCACTATTTTTTCTTTTTCAAAATATTTTGCTAAATCATTTTGAAGATTAAAAGAGCCAATAGTTTCACCATGAACAATGAAGATTTTTTTCACAGTTTTTGGTAACGTTTTTCTAACGTAGTTAACCAAGTCTAGTCCATCCGCATGAGCAGAGAAACTATCGAAGGATTGAATTTGGCAACGAACCTCAAGGCTTTTTCCACTCATTTTAAGTGGTTTGTTTTCCTTTATTCTTCGACCAAAACTATTTTCTGGTAGATAACCAACTAGACAAATAATTGATCCAGGATTTCCTAAGTAAGCCTTCAAGTAATCACGAACCATTCCGGCATCGCAAGTGCCAGATCCAGCAATCACAATCCCAGCTCCATTAGCAGAAATTAATTCATTCGATCCTTTCTTGGTCGTTATTAAATTAATATAAGGATTGTCTTGGGGATCAAATGGATTAAAATCTAGTAAATTTTGATCAGAAAACATTGCTCCGCTTTGCCAGTTATCCGCAAAAATTAGTGTTACTTTAGTGCTAAGCGGCCCTACGATATAAATCGGAATTTTCGGAATGCTTTTTTGATTCATGTAATAAGACAACAGATAGATAATTTCCTGAGTCCTTTCTAGTGAAAAAGAAGGAATAATCATTTTTTGCTTGCTTTTTGAAACTTGCTTGATTAGCTCTAAAAGTTTTTGAAGCTCCTGTTCTCTTGGTGGGTGGTTTTTGCCGCCATAAGTAGACTCAATCACCAAATAATCAATTTTTTCCTTCACTATTTCTGGTGGTGGGAGAATAATTCCGTCACTTCTTCCTAAATCACCACTAAAGCAATAAAAATAATCGCCTGTTTTCGTCTGAGTTCTCAAAACAATAATCGCTCCACCCATGACGTGTCCCGATGGATAGAATTTTAGATGAACGTTATGATCAATTTTTATCCATTGATGGTAGTCATATCCATTATTCTTAATCCTATACATAGTTTCTTTCACTTCAGCCTCAGTATAGAGAGGTGTCGTTTTTTTCTCTTTTTTTTCTCTTTTTTTCTGATAATAATCATTATCAGTAAGAGGATTAAAATTGATATGACGACGATTTTTTCCCTTGTTTAGTTTTGCATTGCTATGAGCAGACTCGGTTACTTGTATTTTTGCAGAATCCATTAGCATCACCTCTAAAAGATTATAAGATCCTTTCGTGCAAACTATTTGGCCACGGAAACCGTTTTTCACAAGCAGTGGTAATCGACCAATATGGTCAATATGGGAATGAGTGAGAATGATATGAGTAATTTCTCTGGGGTCAAGAAATTTTAAAATTTCTCGGTTCCTGATTAATGACTCAGTAAATCCACCCTGAATTAATCCAATATCAAATAATATTTTGAGAGTCCTTGAGCCCTCTTTAATAGTTAGCAAAATAGAAGATCCGGTAAGTTTTCCTGAAACACCGCCAAAAAATTGAATTTTTGTTTTCATAGCGCCTGATTTTTCTTGTTTAGTTATTAAAGTTCAATTCAGTATATTATTATTTAAATATTAAAAAAATACAAGCCGCCTTGAATGAAAGTTAATGTTTTTAATTT
>CAINDR010000063.1 GCA_903847415.1 Candidatus Falkowiibacteriota bacterium | reverse complement strand
CGTGGTTGAATAATTGTTCTTTGCCGATTTATGCCACCAGTTCTCACGAAGGAGAATTATTACCAAAAATCAAGGCAGCCAAAAAGTTTTGTCTAATTTTGGGGAGCGAAAGCCAGGGAGTGCCCAAAGAATTACTCACAAGAGCTACTCAAAAAATTTGCATTCCAATTTCTAAAAAAATCGAATCACTAAATGTAGCGGCTGCGGCTGCCATCCTATTCTATGAACTCCAAAAATAATTGCTTAAAAATTGAAGAAATTGGTCTTCATTTAAATGAAGATGAATCTTTATTACCTTTGAAAATTGCTGAAATTTTAAATATTCCTGAAACGGAAATTTTATCTTATCAGGTGACTAAAAAAGCCATTGACTCCCGAAAGAAAACCGATATTTTGTTTGTCTATTCCGTTGAGGTAGTAGTTAAAAATCCCGAAAATATTAAAGAATTTAAAGTTCGTCATCGGGTGCGTTTTTTTGAACCATTTATCTATGAAATTAAGCAAGCCGGTAAAAAACCAAAAGAACGACCAGTGATCATTGGTTCTGGTCCTTGTGGTCTTTTTTCCGCCTTACTCCTTGCTAAGGCCGGTTTAAAGCCACTGGTGATTGAAAGAGGCGCAGCGGTTGATGAAAGGGTGAAGTTGGTGGAGAAGTTTTTTCAAGATGGGGTTTTGAACAAAGATTCCAATGTCCAATTTGGTGAAGGCGGGGCAGGAACTTTTTCTGATGGTAAATTATACACCTTAATCAATGACCCTCGTTCCAAATTTGTTTTTGAAGAATTAGTGAAAGCTGGCGCACCGGCAGAAATTTTATTTAGTGCCACGCCCCATATTGGCACCGATCGTTTGCGGGAAGTAATTAAAAATTTACGTCAAGAAATTATTTCTTTGGGTGGCGAGTTTCGATTTTCAACTTGCCTGACAGATTTAGTAATCAAAAAAGATAAGCTATCAGCAATAATCGTGAACGGTGCTGAAGAAATTAAAGTTACTGATTTAATCCTAGCAATTGGTCATTCGGCTCGAGATACTTACCAACTCCTTTTTGATCGTCAGCTAGAATTAGCTGCCAAGCCATTTTCTATTGGTGTTCGAATTGAACATAAAGCAGAGATGATCAATCGCTCTCAATACGGTAACTGCTTTCAAGATCCCAAGTTAGGAATTGCTAAATATAAATTAGTTGAACAAAACACTGGTGTTCGTCCAGTCTACACTTTTTGTATGTGCCCAGGCGGCTATGTGATGGCTGCTTCTTCGGAAGAAGGAATGGTGGTGACAAATGGGATGAGTGAATTTGCTCAAGATGGTTTTAATTCCAATAGCGCTCTCTTGGTCCCAGTTTCCCCAGCTGATTTTGGTTCCGATCATCCGTTGGCGGGAATTGAATTTCAGCGTTTTTGGGAAAAAAGAGCTTTTCAGGCGGGAGGAGGGAACTATTCCGCTCCTGCTCAATTGGTTGGCGATTTTTTAATTGGGAGACCATCCAAAAAAGCTGGCAGAATGAAAGCCACCTATTCTCGGGGCGTTGCTTTTGGCGCCCTAGATCTTTGTTTACCAGATTTTGTGCTAGCTAGTTTGCGCCAAGCCTTACCCCTGATGGAGAAAAAAATTAAAGGCTTTGCTCATCCTGAAGCTGTTTTAACAGGGATTGAAACCAGGAGTTCGGCACCAGTGAGAATTGTTCGTGCCGAAAACAGAGAAGCCTCGGTTACTGGTCTTTATCCGGCCGGTGAAGGAGCTGGTTATGCTGGTGGAATTGTTTCTTCGGCTATTGACGGCTTGGCCACTGCCGAAATAATTATTGAGAAGTATCTCTAAATTAGAACAAGTTTATTATTTTTTTAGTTGCTTAGTGCTAGAATCTAAATTAGAAGACTAGCCAGTTGAAGCGATTGACAAGTTTGATGTAATATTTTACACTATATGATGTAAATAATTACATCAATAATATGATTAGTGTTAAATCGGAGATTGTTAAAAAAGTTTTTGCTTATTATTTTTTAAATCCAAAAGCAAAACATTACGTCAGGGAGCTTGCAACTTTACTCAAAGTTGATCCTGGCAATTTGTCTAAGAAAATGTCTGAACTTAAAAAAGAAGGGCTTTTTTTGGTGGAAAGTGAGGGTAAAAATCGCTATTTTTCTCTAAACCAAGATTATTATCTTTTAAACGAATATCGCAAAATCTATGACGCCAAGTTTGGTGTCGCTGAGTCTTTATCCTCAGTTTTAAAAAAAATAAACGGTCTAACTGAAGCTTATCTTTTTGGGTCCTACGCTAAAGGTAACTTTGAGGAGGGTAGTGATCTTGACTTGCTGATTATTGGTGATCATCAGCATCAAGAATTGATTGGGGCATTGTTAGTTTTGGAGAAAAAATGGCACAGGGAAATTAGTGTGATTGATTTTTCCCAGAAAGAGTTTGCTCAAAAAATGAAAAAAAAGGATGATTTTTTGGAGAATATTTTTTCAGGAAAAATGATTAAATTAATTTAATTCATAAAGTATGTTTGAAAAATTTAACTTTAGTCATCAACAAATTATTAAATATTTTCAAGCAGCCATCAAAGATTTGTCTTTGGCAAAATCAGCGAAGGAACCAGAAATAATTTTTTATGTTTCTTATAATATTATTATCAAAACCGCTATGGCTGTCTGTGCCAAAAATCAGTTGCGCGTTAAATCACGAATGGGGCATCATCAGGAACTAATCGCTAAATTAGCAGAATATCTACAAGATTCGGAAATAGAGATTTTAGCTGGAAAAATGAGAATAAAAAGAAATCGAGATTTGTATGAGGGAGGAACAATCACCTCCCAAAAAGAAGCTGACTTTTACCTTTCTTTTTGTAAAAAATTAATCACCAAAGCCGATGCGTATTTATTTCCTGATAAATTATTTAAAATTTAAATCAATTTTTCTCCATCTTGCCCTCATTTTTTAAAAAGTGTATAATATATAAAGTAAAGAAATAATTTATTTATTTTGCCTTAGGGGGTTGTTTTAACGACCAGGCAGATTTTAAAATCTATGAAGATGAAACAATCTTATTCCTCTGTTTCTTACGGTCCAATTGTCACAACTATTTTAGTAGTTTTAATGATTGCCGTAACAGTATTCTTTTATTTCCAGCTCCGTAGCTTGGACAAAAGAATGACCGCTCTTGAGCCACAAATTGTTGATAGCATCCAAAAAACCGATGCTGTTGTTAATTTGATTAACACTTCTTTGCAAGCTCAAAAAAAATAATAATTTAATTTTTTAAAAAATAATTTACTCCGGTTTTCCGGGTCATAATTTTATGAGAAGAGAATATATCGCCCCTTTAGTAGTTGGTATCTTAGCTGGTGTAGTTGTAATGTTTTTTGTTCAATTTGGCATTAAACTCACTCAACAACAGAGTCGTTTAGCTCAAATTGAAGTTGCTGTTGCTAACAATGGCAAAGCTATCTCTGAAGTAGTCGCCTTTATTCAGAAAGCTCAAGGTGGCGCTCAAGGTGGTGGCGCTCAAGCTCCAGCTGCTACTCCAGAAGTTAAATAACTATTTCTTTAAAAAACCGCTTTCTTCAAATAAAAGCGGTTTTTTTATTGTCAGATTAATGTTACAATAAGCAATATGACAAGCGAACAAGCCAAAAATAGAATTGAAAAATTAAAGGTGGAAATTAATCTTCATCGTTATAATTATCATGTTTTAGATCAAGAAAGTATTTCGCCAGCTGCTCTTGATAGTTTAAAAAATGAGTTATATCAACTAGAGAATGAATTTCCAGAACTAATAACACCCGATTCACCAACTCAAAGAATCGGTGGGGAACCGTTGGAAAAATTTCAAAAATCCATTCACTCTCGTCCCATGATTTCTCTTTTTGATGCTTTTTCTGAAGGGGATATTATTGATTGGGAAGAAAAAGATCGTCGTTTTTTAGCTAGCCAGGAGATTCTCCCCACCTTATTTCCGGAAGCTCGTCAATTTGTTGGTGGCCAGGAGCCGGAGTATTTTTGTGAATTAAAGTTAGATGGACTAGCAATTAATATCAATTTTCATGGTGGTCTTTTGGAGAAAGCAGCGACTAGAGGGGATGGCAAGGTTGGTGAGGATGTGACGACCAATGTCCGCACAATTGCGAGCGTTCCTCTATCTTTGCGTCTGATTTCCCAAGAAGAATTAAAATCTCTTGGTTTTTCTGAACAAATAATTGATTTAATAATAAGCTTGGTTCGGGAAGGAGATTTGGAATTTCGAGGTGAATCAGTAATGACTAAAAAAGTTTTTACCGCGCTTAATGAGAAATATCGGAAACTTGGCAAAGCTGAATTAGCAAACACTAGAAATGGCGTTGCCGGTTCTTTGCGTCAATTAGATCCGAAGATTAGCGCTGAACGTCTTTTAGATTTTTTTGTTTATGATTTAATTATTCCAAATACCGAAATCAATCAAGAAATATTTGAACGCTTCAATTTTTCAATTGCTCAACTCAAGTCTGCTGATCGAGGTGCTTTGTTGTCCACCCGATTTCAATCTAACGCTTTAGCGTCAATTCTCGGTTTCAAGACCCTGGAAGCTAATCGAATTTGCGCAGGCTTAAAAGAAGTTTTTGCTTTCTTTAAAGAAGTTGCTTTAAAAAGAGAAAAATTGCCCTTTGATATTGATGGTGTGGTTGTGAAATTTAATGATTTACGTTTTTGGGAAACTTTAGGAATCGTTGGGAAGGCGCCACGATATATGATGGCCTATAAATTTCCGGCGATTCAAGCAACCACGATTGTTGAGGATGTTTTGTGGCAAATTGGCCGAACTGGTGTTTTGACTCCTACTGCCGCCCTGACTCCAGTTGCTGTTGCTGGTGTGACGATTTCTCGAGCAACTTTGCATAATTGGGATGAAATTGAAAGACTAGGATTGATGATTGGTGATACAGTGATCATTGAAAGAGCTGGCGATGTGATCCCAAAAGTTTCGTCAGTTTTAGTCAATCTTCGCTCTGGTCTTGAAAAAAAAATTAATTATCCTCGGGTTTGTCCTCGTTGTGAAGGGCTTGTAACCAAGGAAGATGGTGAAGTTGCTTTTCGTTGCTTGAATCCGAAGTGTTATGCAGTCAATCTTCGTCGCCTAACTCATTTTGTTTCCAAAAATGCCACTGGCTTGGATGGTTTGGGAGTGAAAATAGTTGAGCAATTATTTTCAGAAGGACTAATGAAGGATGCTGCTGATCTTTTCCTCCTTCATGAATCTGATCTATTATCATTGCCTCGTTTTGCTGAGAAAAAAGCAAAAAATATTATTAAGACAATTGATGAGCATCGAGTTATTTCTTTGAATCGTTTTATTTTTGCTCTCGGTATCAGGCACGTGGGAGAAGAAAGTGCGAGCGCTTTGGCAACCTTATTTGCGAAATCTAAACCAGAATTAAAAGCTAACTTTTCTCTTTTAGAAGTTAAAGATTTTTTTGCTTCTTTGAAAATTGAGGAGTGGCAAGATCTCGAAGATATTGGGCCAAAAGTTTCGGAAAGCCTTTTTGAATTTTGGCATAATGATCATAACTTGAAACTTCTGGAGAAATTTTCTCAAAGTGGCGTTTCATTGAATCTTGATCAAGCTTCTTTGACCGCTGCCGCTGATTCTGGGCCCCTAAAAGGGCAATCATTTGTCTTAACCGGCTCTCTTCTTCGTTTGACAAGAGAGGAGGCAAAAGATAAAATAAAGGCACTAGGAGGGCAAATTTCTTCTGCAGTCAGCCGAAAAACTAGTTTTGTAGTGGTTGGCGAAGCCCCTGGAGACAAATATGAAAAAGCCAAAGAGTTGGGAGTAAAAATTCTCAACGAAACTGAGCTAGAACAGTTATTATCTGGTGTCTAAAAATAAAAAATAATTAATATCAATGTTAACTTCCGAAGAAATCTTTCATATCGCTCAATTAGCAAAACTAGAAATTAGTGAAGCTGAGGCCGAAAAATATAGCCGTGAACTTTCGGCAATTTTGTCGTATGTTGAACAACTTGATCAGGCAGATATTAGCTCAGTAAATCAAGAAACAAGGACTCTGGATTCCGAGAATGTTTTGCGAGAAGATGAAGTAAAAGTTTGGGATCAAGAAGAGCGAGAATCCGCTCTTAGGCAGGGGGAAATTTGTGATGGCTTGGTTAAGGTTAAAAAAGTTTTGTAATTATGTTGTTGAACGAACTAACAATTAAAGAGGCTCGAGAAAAATTAGATACTTTTCAAATCAGCGCTCTGGAGTTAACCAATGCTTGTTTAGAGGCGATTAAAAAAAGAAACCAGGAACTGAACGCTGTTCTCGAAATTTGTTCCAAGGAGGCTATTTTAGAGGCCAAACAAGCTGATAAAAAACTAAAACAGGGTCTTCGTGGCCCTTTATTAGGAATCCCTTATTTAGCAAAGGATATTTTAATGACTAAAGAGGTAAAAACTACTGCTGCTTCTAAAATTTTAATTAATTACGTAGCCCCTTATGATGCGACGGTAATTAAAAAATTGAAAGAGGCTGGTGCTATTTTGCTTGGAAAAACTAATCTTGATGAATTTGCTCATGGGGCTTCAACTGAGAATTCTGCTTTTGGGGTCACAAAAAATCCTCATAATGAAAGTCGAGTTGCCGGAGGATCTTCTGGTGGTAGCGCAGCTGCGGTAGCGGCTAATTTTTGTTTATTTTCTTTAGGAACAGATACTGGTGGTTCGATTCGTCAGCCGGCTTCTTTTTGTGGGGTGGTTGGTTTCAAGCCAAGCTATGGCAGAGTTTCCCGTTTTGGATTGCTTTCGATGACTTCATCAACTGATGTTATTGGTCCAATTACCAAGAACGTTGAAGATGCAGCTCTGGTTTTTGAGGTGATTCAGGGGCTCGATCAACACGACGCCACTTCTTTGGAGGTGAAAGAGACTGAAAATTTCACTGGCTTATCTGGCTTGAAAATTGCTTTGCCAAGAGAATATTTTTCTCAATTAAAAAATGAAGGAGTAAAAAAAATACTTGAAAAAGCAGTTGAAAAATTAAAACAAGCGGGAGCAGTTGTTCAGGAAGTTTCTTTGCCGAATTCACGTTTTGGTATTCCGGTATATTATATTATTACACCAAGCGAAATTAGTTCAAACCTGGCTCGTTTTGATGGTATTGCTTGGGGCGAGGGAAGTAAAGAGGCTCAAAATTTACATGATTTTTATTTTAAGACTAGAGGAGAGGGCTTTGGTGCCGAAACCAAACGTCGAATTATGTTGGGCACCTATGCTTTGTCTGCTGGTTATTTTGATTCTTATTATCAAAAAGCTCAAGCTGTTCGTTCTTTGATTATTGAAGATTTTCGGTTGGTGTTTCAAGATTATGATTTTATTCTTGGACCAACCACCCCTCATGAAGCTTTTAAGATTGGCGCTCAAACCAATGATCCCTTGGCGATGTATTTGGAAGACATTTTTGTGACTGGCGCCTCTTTGGCTGGTTTGCCAGCGATTTCGATTCCAGGGGCAGATTCAGAAGAATTACCAATTGGCCTGCAGTTGATTGGCCAAAAATTCCAGGATCAAAAATTATTAGCCCTTGCCGAAGCTTTGCAGAAAATATTAATTTAAAAAATATGAATTCAATGCATTTGATCGAGAAAGCCCCTCAAGAAGATAAAAAAATTTGGTATTTACTTGGTGGAGCGATAGCCATCTTGGTTTTAATCGCGGTTTGGCTTTTATGGCCTCATCAGAATAAGGAGCTGGTTAACAATGAAGAGCAACAATTAATTGAAGATAATGCTCAAGCCATTCAGAGTGCCAGTTTTAAGAACTCAGTTATGCCTGAAATTTTAGCTACCGATCGCATTCAGGGAAATCCAAATGCAAAATTAGGATTAATCATTTATGAAGATTTATCTCAGTCATTTTCAGTAGATTTGGACAATAGCCTGGAACAATTAAAAAAAGATTATCCTCAAGATTTGAAAATTGCCCATCGATCTTTTTCGGCCAGCGGTTCATTTGGTTTACAGGTTATTCAGTCTTTAGATTGTGCTTTTGAAAATAATCTTGGCTGGGAATTTCGTCGAGAAATCTTAAAAATTTCCAATGATCACGCCTTAACCGAAGAAGATCTGCATGTCGCTGCTAATTCAGTTGGTTTAGATGATAAAAAATTTACTACTTACTTGAAAGACACTGGAAAAACCATGGCTATTACCAGGGAAAGCAAAGAGGCTGCTAAATACGGAGTTATTGGTGCTCCAACTATCTTTATTGGTGATGAAATGATTAATGGAGCGCGACCTTTGACAGATTTTGTTGATTCTAGTAAAGATAAAATTGAAGGCTTGAAAACAATTATTGATCGAAAATTAAAATAAATTTTACTTTTTCACCAGCATCTATTGCCAGATTTTTGATTAACGTTTATGATGGAGGAGGTGGAAAATTGGAGAGTTCGCATAGTGGTCGAGTGCGCCCGCTTGGAAAGCGTGTATACCGCAAGGTATCAAGGGTTCGAATCCCTTACTCTCCGCAATCACATTAAACAAGGCTAAAACCTTGTTTTTTGGTGCCTCTTTTAAGTTTTTCAGTTCGAACCCGACTTAGGGAGTGCGGGACTGTTTTTGATAAAATACTTATTATTTAGCCATTTTAAGGTAAAATTATCCGGTTCGAGTACGAATAATTTATGGATTAATATTATTTGTTTTATTTTGTTTGTGGTAAAATATATAAATCAAATTAATTTAAGTTTATTTAATTTTATGCAAGAAATCACAATAAAAGAAGCACAAACAAGAGTAGATAATTGGATTAAAACAATTGGTGTTCGTTATTTTTCAGAGCTAACTAATCTGGGTCAATTGACAGAGGAAGTTGGCGAGGTCGCTCGTATTATAACTCGAACATATGGAGACCAAAGTTTTAAAAAATCAGATGAAGGCCATAACTTAGGAGATGAATTAGCCGATGTCTTGTTTGTTGTCATCTGTCTTGCTAATCAAACAGGAATTGATTTAACTGAAGCTTTGCAAAAAAATCTTAATAAAAAAACGAAACGAGATTCCGATAGGCATCAAGATAATGAAAAATTAAAAAATAATTAATACAGTGTAAAAATAGTGTTTAATTGATATTTTCACAAATTCCAGTTCGAACAAAGTCCTTCACCCCCTCCGCGCTAAGGGACAAATAGAGTCTAAAAGCTCGCTTCGTCCTTTTCTATAGGCTTTTTTGAAAGTCCGCTGTGGCAAAAATTGGCATTTATGAGTTTTCGACTTTTTTCTATTGGCAATCACCTTTTGAAGGCTAATGTTTCTAATTTTTTATTACTCATGAAAAAGTTCGAACTGAGCATTAAAATTTATTGACTTTTAACAAAAAATCGTGTATATTATCAATGTGCTTGTGGGGCGTCAGCCCTATTCGGCTAAATTCATAAGCCGAAGGCGAGCATGACAAAAAAGACTTCATTCATGAAGTCTTTTTTGTTTGTAGTCATTTAATCTTCGGCTGGGCAACCTTTCATTGTTGTGTAGAATTTAGCATCCCTGTATTTGTTAGTTGTCCAAGCAGGTATAATACTCCAAAAATGTATAAATCCGTTATCGCCAATTTTTCTCAAGATAACTTTAATTTTTTGACCATCCAGGATAGCAATAATACCCCAATATTTTATTGCCCGATTAGCTTTAATTTTCTTCTTATGTTTTTTTAAGGTAATCTCCGAAAATGATTCCTCGTACTCTTGATAAGTAGTTGATAGTTCAACTAGTTTTTTAGCTAGTGGCAATAATTTAAATCGCAATAATTGAGATGACCTTTCTCTTTCTGATCGGGCATTTTTAAATATTATATGATTAAAACTTTCGGCCGGAAAAGTAATTTTTACTTGAAGCGTAGGAGAAAAGACTGAATTCATCTTGTTATATATATTCAAAGCTCTATCGCGTTGTGTTTGATATTCTTTATCATTTTCCATGACGAATATTATAGCATTAATTATATTCTTTGAAAATTTATCAAAACAGCTTATAATCTTTAGTATGTATCATAAGTTTATATTAATTTTATGAAAGTAGTTATTGCTGGCAGCGCTAGTCTGGAAAACGAAATACAAACTTGGGTTAAATATTGGAATGCTCAAGAAGGTTGATTGGTATTGAATTATCCAAAAGTTATTTCGATAGATAAATTTGAAGAGTTATATCCAGATGTCCATAAAAAATTTTTTAAAGATATTAATGAATCAGATATTCTTTTTATAGCTAATGAAAACAAAAATGGCATTAATGGGTATATTGGAGCCGAAACTTTTGCTGAATTGAGTTTTGGTCTTGCTAAAAAGTTAATTGAAGGTAAGGATATAAAATTAATATTAGCTCATATGCCAGTTAAGGAGGTTCCTTGCTATGATGAAATAATACTATGGAATAAATTGGGATGGATCGATGGAATTATTAAATAGTTTACTTGTTTAGTATAAAAAAGTTCGAATAGCGTCCCTTACTCTCCGCACTTAAAAAATAGGCTAAAATTAGCCTATTTTTGTTATATAATACGGAATAAATGCTCTTTAAGATGGGGAATTGTGACGCTATTGCGCCCGAGATTTATTGTTGACAAAAACCAATTTAATAATTAGTATAAATATAGAATTTAATTTTCTTTAACAATATAAACAATTTAAAAAAGGAGGCAACATGTCCGAAAGTCTTTATGAAAAATTAGGAATTGATCCTAGTAAGCAATCAGTTAGAGATATTTTTTTAAAGTTAATTGATAATGAATATCAAGGCGCTTTTGTAAATATTATCACTGACCCGTTTTGTGAAAATCGTGTTTTAACCCAGCATCAAGATGGTGATGGTAGCAAATTTATTCAACGCATGATTCATTACATGGAAACTGGCGATGAACAAGTTTTTGCCGGTATGGCTGATGATGCTTTATCGATGAACAGTGGTGATATTGCTGCTAGTGGTTTTGTTTTTGGGCCTTGGATAATTACCGATGTTCTTAATCTGAACTTAGCACCTGAACTCAAAAAAATCGTCATGAAAGCGGTGGCAGTTCGCCTACTTGAATTAAGAGAGATTTACAAAGAGCACAATTTCAATCTCAAATTTTTAGGTGGCGAAACAGCTGACTTACCAGATCAAGTTAAGTCTGGAGTCTTTGACATTGCTATTACCGCTTGGGCTGATAAATCCGATTTGGTGGCCGGCAATATTGAAGCTGGTGATGTTATCTATGGATTTGCCAGTGATGGGCAGGCCGCTTGGGAAGAAAAACCAAATTCTGGCATTATGTCTAATGGTTTAACTTTGGCTCGTAGCTGCCTGATGCACAAAGAGTATAATAAATTGTATCCATCTTTAAAGAGGGACGGAGAATTTTATACGGGCACGCATTATTTTGATTCTGATTGTATTTCAGCTTCCTATGGTATGACAGCCGGAGAAGCTTTGCTTTCCCCGACTCGTCAGTGGGCAATTGTGATTAAAACGCTTATTTCGATTTTGAAGGAGAAGAATGCCTCATCTATGCTTCATGGCATTAGTATGAACACTGGAGGTGGGGCAACAAAAATTTCTCATGTTGGTAGTGGTGGTTTAATTTATGTAAAAAATATGCCGACACCGCCACCATTGTTTTTGTTAATTCAAAATGAAAGCGGTGAGACATGGCAAAACATGTTTCGTAGTTTTAATTGCGGAATTGGAATTGATGTTGTTGGAGAAAATAATGACATTTTCCGTGAAGCAATTATTGAAACTTCAAGAATATGTAATGTTGGACAGTATCATTTAGGCGGAGTGGTAAAAGGGGAGACAGAGTCTAACCAAATATGGCTCAGCACTCCTTTTGGAGATTTTAAATATTAATTATTTTGCATTAAAAGGAAGTCTAAAAATTAGACTTCCTTTTTTCTTTTTTTATGCCCTCCATCCTGTATTGCCCATCACAAAATTGTGACGCTATTGTGACCGATGGATATAAAAACGTGATAAACTGGATAGCTTGAGACCAAAGCTCAATTTTAAGAAAAACCAATATTTACAGTCGAATAATCTATTTTATTAGTTTTTTTTAAGTTTTTTAGGCTAGTCTAATTTATTTTCGAACCCCTTACTCTCCGCGGTTAATTAAAAACAGAGCCTATTGAACTGTACCCCAAAAAGTGGACACGGGGTAAAAACTAGACTCGAGCTAAAAGATGATTTCGGTATTGTACCGGGGTCATCTTTTTTAAATCCCATT
>CAINDR010000062.1 GCA_903847415.1 Candidatus Falkowiibacteriota bacterium | reverse complement strand
ACACTTAGTTCAGTGTTGGCGCCATTTTGCACCAACGCCCAAACTGAGTCTGGTCCACAGGTTTTGCATTCCTGTGGAATGATTTTGCCTTTTTGGCCACTTGTAGTGCAAGGGTCTCTAAGGTCTGGAATTTTTGTGGTTTTTGACAATTTTATTTTAGCTGACTGAGTGTAACCGCCACACTCACTGAAAAATAATTCAGCCTGGTATTCCTTACCAGATTGAATTTTTTGATTTTCAACCTTGATATAAGTTGATTCACTTTGGATCAACGTATATTCGCCTTCGAATAATTCGGGGATCTTAATCTTTATTGTTTCGCTGCGCGAAACATTCTCAAAGGCGATTATGGTTGTTTGAGCTTTCACACTGAAAGCGATTATTACAACCATTACTAACATTAAACTGATTATTTTTTTCATGATATATTCACCGGCTACATTTCTTACCGGATTTTTTTATTTGTTTATTTCGTATAAATCCCACCAAACTTGGCAGATAAACATTGTCTTTCTTTTTAAAAAACAACATTTATCTGCCCCGATTAGTAGTTGAAAAAAATAATTAATTTTCCTAGTAAAAATCTTGAAACTGATTAATTTTTTAAATAACAATCTGACTGTTTATAATATCATAGTTATATAGTTTTGTCAATACTATGAGGATAAAATACTATAATAACAAAAAAATAGGCTAATAATAGCCTATTTTTCTCAAATTTAAGGAATAAGTTTTACTTATTTTTTCAGCGGAACATTATAAATAATCTGTTTCTCTAGAAGATTAAGTTTGGTTTTAATAATATTCTGATAAGCCGAAGACCCTCCCTGATTTCGTTGCCATTGTTCCCAAATCTTTTTCGCTGCTTCTTTATGGGAATCAGATATTTCTCGTCCCTGATTTAATTCTTGGAACTTTTTCAAAAAAGCTTCAGAAGTTTTAAATTCTTTATCACCAGTAAACAGTCCTTGTGCTAGTTGATCTTTAATATTACTAGCTGCGATATTTTTACTGATATTGTTAAAATTGACCGTTTCCGAAACTCTCTGAATATTTTTGCCATTTTCAACAATATTTTCCACCTTTGTGACTTGATTAACTTTTTCAAAATTTTCCTGATCATCAATGACGTTATTGTAATCATCATCAAAATCGCTACTTTCAACCGTGCTATTTTCTGGTAACGAAGCACCAGGCTTCACTTCCTCAGGGATTTTAACATCTAACTCGTTAAAAGCCGAAACCTTGCTGTCATTTGGAGATAAATCAACGCCATATTTTTTTAAGAAATCAGCATCGGTATTTTTTAGAAACTCTTCTCCAGATAAATTATCCCCTTCTTCCAGATTAACGGCTTCAACGCTACTTGATGTATCGTCTAAAAGATCACTGTTATTAATTGGCGCAGAAGCTTGTTCAACTACCTCTGGACTAACTAGAGCCTGAACATCGCCATTGTTATCAGGCAAATTAGCGCTAGCTAATTCATTCTGATCTTTCAATGCTTCAGAAACAGCTGATTTTGCATCCTCAAAAGCCTGAACATCACCGCTATCGTTCGGTAATTCCGAAAAACTATCTGAAGTTTTGATAATTTCCTTAACCGGATTATCCATTACTGCTGAGACTTCTCCGTTATTGTCTGGCAAAGCAGAGTCCATAGAACTGGTAACGTTCCCGTCATTATGCAAAAGCTGAGGAAGGTCATTGTCAGTATTTATTGCCTCCACGCTACCACCATCATCTGGCAAGGCAACCGCTTCGTTTTTAAAGGCAGAAGCTCCAGAGCCAAGTTCTGTTTTTTGTAAATCAGCAGGAGCTGGATCATCTGGCGCAGCTTCCACGCTACCGCCATCATTTGGTAATTCAATCTCCCCGCTTAAAGCCTCTTTGCTCACTAGTTGTCCATCATTTAAAATTGCATTTCCTTGATTATCAAAATGACTAATCTGACGTCCTTGGTCATCATACATTTTTGGCATTTTTGAAGCCTCTTCAACAAGGACGGGTTTTCCTCCAGAAACTACTTCTGGTGACTGTGGAATTTCTGTTTCTGGTGTTGGGACTTCTGGGTCAGCAAACGGAATTGTTGCTGATTCATTAGCTACTGGTTCTTGAGGAAAATTTGAAACATTCGAGATTTCCATTCCTCCATTTTTTATCATTGGCGCCGCCTCATTCGCTCCTTGATCAAAATAATCATTCCAACTATTTTTTAAATATCCAAGGGTTTCACCAACTTTATCTTGCAAACCAGAACCTTCATATATAGCTCCTAGTTTATGAGCGACAGCGGAACCAGCGAAATAGAAACCAACCCCCATTAAAGCACCATTTACCATTTTTTTGTTTCGATAATAACTTCTTTCGTCGGTAATATTGCCTTTCAAATAATCCATGAATTTTCCAAGTCTAGAGTTAACTTTTTCATAGTTATCAGTATAATACTCTTGCACTTTGGCCTGCTCCAAGACTTGATTGAATTCTAGATATTTTAATAAACGTTGCTCTTTGGTACCAAAATTAATTAAACCAGCCTCCAGTTTGCTTTGAGAAAATTTGCGACGCAGAGCTATCTCACTACCTAATTTGTCTATTTTTGCAAAATCAGATTGATCTCTAGCTTGTTCTAAACGATTCAATAAGTATTTTAACTTCTCAGTTAAATCCTCGGCTTGAGAAATATTAGCTTCAATTCCTCGGTCAACACTTTTAATTTCACCTTTCTTGTTGCGAGAAAGACCAAGTTCTTTCTTTTCAAACTCTTTATTAACCTTATCAAAATTTTCTTTTAACTTAAGGTACAGAGTTTTTTCTTCTTCGGTAGCCCTTTCTTCTAACCAGGTTTTTGGATCCAAAGAAAATTCCGCCGGGACCAAGCTCTGAAGATCTTTCAAAGAAGCATTTCTCGAATCAGCCAGGGCTGATAATGCAATATTTTCATGTCGCCCTTCAATATCTGATTCCTTGATATCCTTATCGGCTCTTAATTTTGCGCGCCAGGCACCAAAGCCACCAGCAATCGCTGGCAAGGTTACCATAAAAGCTGCAGTTCCAAGACCACCAGCAATTGCAAAACCTAATTTAGCTCCACCTTTAGAGACAGCACCCAAGCCAGCAGCCAAAGAATTAGTGGTCGCTAATGAATTCCAAATTCTCTTTAGTGGTGAATTATCTTTTATTTTATTCAAAGAAGCGACCGAGTTTTTATCGTTAGTAATAAATTGTCGCATTGCAATTTGACTATCAATGTTGTTAATCGCCAACACAGCTCTTCTCTCTCCTTTTTCGGCCAGCAACTTCTGATATAATTCCTCTCTTAATTGTTCATATTCAGCTTTTTCTTTTGCAAACTGGCCTTTTTCCGTTTTGTTTGCTGAATCAAAAGACCATTCTTGAGGCAGAGATCCAAATTCGCTTGCTTTGTGATTAAACTTTTCAAAAGTTTCTGAACACTCCTTACTTAAATCAGGGAAATTATTGAAATCAAATAGTAATTTGCCATTATCTTCCTTGATGTCAACAGCTATTTTTTGAGCCACATCAATTAAATAATCTGTATAAGCAAGACGAGCTGGATCGGATTCATTTTCCTTTTTATTTGCATAACTCTTTTCTAAATTGGCAATTTTTCGATTTTTACCAATACCACTTAGCGCTTGTTTAAACCAATTTTTTCCAGAATTATCCTTCTGAAATTGCTCTCTGGCCTGGCTACGAATTTTTTCTAAATAAAGCTGGGATAATGCTTCAGAAATAAATTTTTGCTGGCCAGCAGAAAGATTATTTAACTTTTCACTTAGTATTTCCTCTGGAGATAAAGATGTTTCTGGGGATGGTTGAGTTTCCGGCTCAACAACTTGATCACCTTGGTTAATATTTTCAGCAGACGGCTCGCTAGTTGGCTCTTTTGTTTCCGGAGCACTAATTTCAGGCACAATATTTTCCTGATTAACTTCACTAATTTTTTGAATAATTTCTTGTCTTTTATCTTCTAGCAGAAAGATTAATTTTTGATTTTTCGCAACAACTTCCTCATCATAAGATCCATTAACATCAGGCTTTTCGGCAACAGTAATTTTATCTCGACACTGCTTGATATAAGTATCAATGATGTTCAAGTTTTCTTGAAGTTCTTTTATTTTCTTATCTTTATCAGACAATTCATTGTTTTGAACCGGATTTTCTTTTAGAGACGAGGCCTTCTTAGCTTCTAACTCATCAAGAAGATCATTCTCCTGAAATAAGGCTTTGCGATCCATTGCTTTTTCAGCTTGCTTGATTCTTAATTTACAAGCAGCAATTTCTTGATCGAGGTTATCTTTAATGACTGAGTTCTTTGATTCTGGGGAAGAAACAACTTGACTATCTACTGCGCTATTTTTATTAACAACAATATTATTATCAATTTTCTGAGAAGCTAACGGCTCATCAATTTTATCGCCAGGAACCTCCACTTTTGCCGAAAAAGTATTGTTTTTTAAATCATCAATTTGTTTTTGAGTTAAATTTTGAGAAGATAACCATTCTACGGTGCTTGGAGTTTTTACTAAACTTTCATCCATATTCTGATTTTTACCATCAATCTGATCAATAACTATTTGTTGATTTTCTGAATTATTAAGATCGCTAATTATTTGTTGATGCGCCAAATCAAGAGAAGCGTTGTCTGGTGCAATATCTTGAGGGTTGTTATTACTTGAATTATCCGAACTAACCTGATCACGTCGAGAAAGTTTTTTATTTGTTTCGGGTAGAGCTTTGCTTTCTTTTACCGCCCTCTCTTTAACATATGGGACTTTCTTTTCCTGACTGTTTTCATCTTTAATACCCTGAAAACCATTTGATTGATAATAAGCAGAATTGCGCCCTGATTCAATAATTTTAGAAACACCTTGTTTTAAACCAACAGCAATGCTATCAAAAAAATCACCCCAACGATTAGCCAATTCACTAATTTTATTTTTACCACTACTAAGAATAGACTCTCTTTCTTGATTAATTTTTTGAGCTTCAATTCCTAATTTTTCATCCGACACGCCACTTAACCCTTCTACTTTTAAATCTTCATTTAATTGATTATCTAAAATCTGATTTTTTTCTCCAGCTAACTCCTGGATCATTTTTTTGGCCTCCAGGCGATCCTTAATTTTTTGCTTCGCAATTTCCTGTTTGCTCAAAAGAGACTTTTCTGTTTTTGGTCCAGAGCCAAAACGATTATTTTTTGTTGAATTTTTAGCAAACTGCTCATTTTTTGTAGACATATAAATACAAAAACCACCAATTAAACGGTGGCTCCTTTTAAGTCATTCCTGACCTTTAATAATTGTTCGGATGTTTTAGACTCTTTATATAATGAAATAAGTTCCATTTTTTTCTGATGAAGGGCTTGAAGATTGAGCATTGTTTCAGCGAAGGATTGATCCAGTTCCGAAAGAGCGCGTTCGAATTCAGCAGAAAAATCAACTGAAGGAGAGTTCGATAAATTTTTTAAATCTTTTTTAATCATAAAATTTGAAGATTACTTTTATTATATACTTTCAAAACAAAAACAACAAGAAGGGATAACAAAAGAAAAACCCAATAAAACCTAGGGTAAATCACTAATAAGAAAACTCTTGACACAGAATTTAAAATCGTCTATATTAGTAACATCGCATTACAACAAGATAAAGAAAACAGGATATGAGTCATATCTCTGTTTTTTTCACTGCTTAATGCGGTTCCTTGAAAATTGAAATTGGTGAAGTTATAACGATCATAATCGTTTATTTCTTATTTTGGTGCGAACAGGCACCAATTCGGATAACAAAAATTTTTTTCCGTTATTTAAAACGGACTTTCATATCGAGAGCTATCAGCTTTCTTTTTACAAGAGAGTTTGATCCTGGCTCAGGATGAACGCTGGCGGCGTGTCTAAGGCATGCAAGTCGAATGTCTAGTTTACTAGGCATGGCAAACGGGAGCGTAACACATTGATAACTTACCCCGAAGACGTGAATAACCTTGCGAAAGCGAGAATAATACACGATGGTATTAACGAGCATAAGCTTGTTAATTAAAGCTACGACGCTTCGGGAGAGGTCTATGGCCTATCAGCTAGTTGGTGAGGTAAAAGCTCACCAAGGCTACGACGGGTATGGGGCGCGAGAGCGTGACCCCACTCACTGGGACTGAGACACTGCCCAGACTCCTACGGGAGGCTGCAGTCAAGAATCTTCCTCAATGGACGAAAGTCTGAAGGAGCGACGCCGCGTGTACGAAGAAGCCCCTCGGGGTGTAAAGTACTTTTAACTGTGACAAAACAATGATGGTAGCAGTTGAATAAGGGGCTGCTAACCTCGTGCCAGCAGCAGCGGTAATACGAGGGCCCCAAGCGTTATCCGGATTTATTGGGCGTAAAGCGTCCGCAGGTGGTTTACCACATCTTCTGTTAAATCTTCGGGCTCAACCCGGAGGCCGCGGAAGAGATGGGTAGACTAGAGATCGGAAGAGGCAAACGGAATTGCTGGTGTAGGGGTTAAATCCATTAATATCAGCAAGAACACCAAATGCGAAGGCAGTTTGCTAGGACGAATCTGACACTCATGGACGAAAGCGTGGGGAGCGAATGGGATTAGATACCCCAGTAGTCCACGCCGTAAACGATGGATGCTGATCATCGGGGGTT
>CAINDR010000061.1 GCA_903847415.1 Candidatus Falkowiibacteriota bacterium | reverse complement strand
TTGCGCAGAAGATCCAGTAGTTGAAGCAACTAAATCTTTAGTATTGTCTGCTGGCGGAAAAACGCCACTAGTAATAATTTTTGGTGGAGTGAGGTCCAAGAGACCATTGACCGTAAAATTCCAATTCAATTCCTGGGGACTACATTTGGAAAAAATTCCTTCATCGCGCAAATTTTTAATGTTATTAGTAAATTTAACATTATAAGCAACAGGAATATTTGGTGTTCCTAAATACTCCAAAGGCATAATGACGATGGTCTTTTTGTCATAAGAAAGACCAATTTTCACATTCGTAAGCAATGTCCCAGAAGCATTTTTAATTTGGATTGCACTAGAATTTAATTTATTACAAGTCGTTGAATCACATGGACAGGCAACATTACTGGAATTAGTGCAAACCGAATTTGGATTAACCTCTTCTTTAAATGAAACCATGATTGAGGTATTTCTGGGTACATCGGAACGATCAGCTTTGGGATAAAAATTTTCAACGACACAAGCTCCAACTGCCCCCAAACCAAGCTGATAATTTTGAGCAGCCGGTTGCATGTTTTTAGTTTGAGCTGGGCTTCCATTACCATCAATTAATTTTTTTAAAATAAAAGCAGCAATCCCCCAAGAAGAAAGAACAATCACTAGACCAATTAAGGAATTCTTCAAAATATTTTTGGCAATTGTAATCCTTTCTTCCCGACCATTGCTAGTCATCCAAACAAAACCACCATAAATAACCAAACAAACAGCAATAACACTCAAAAACATCAGAATAATGTTAATAATTCTGACTGCAATAATCATCGGACTAGTTGAGTTCAGGCGAATTCCTGCTCCAACCTGATTAACCCCAGCATCAACAGCAGCAAAAGCAAAAATAGGAATTGAGAAAAAAATAATACCAATTAAAAAACTGACTAGTGGTTTAAAACTTTTTTTCATGGGGAGTAAATCTCTTTAAATTTAAACAATGAGATTTTAGATAATAAAGATTTTTTATTTTGACGACGAAGTGCTTTTAGGCTATAATTTCTCAATAAACATCAAGAAAATAATCACCAGAATTTAAAGCAAGTAGTTTAATTTATTTTAACATAAAAAACTAAAATCGTGAAATAAAAATGACCATTGATCGAGTAATTAAAAAATTCATCGATAACAACCCAACTTCAGACCCGGAGATTCTCCGTTTGGCCTATGATTTTGCCGCTGAAGCTCACCGCGGACAATTCAGAAAAAGCGGTGAACCATATATCATCCACCCCCTTTATGTTGCCTATTTATTAGCTGAAATGAAAGCTGATTTAGCGACCATCACCGCTGGTATTCTTCACGATGTTCCAGAGGATACCGAAAGGACTCTTGAAGATTTAAAAAAAGAATTTGGAACTGAAGTCGCAAATCTAGTTAAAGGAATTACTAAGCTTGGAAAAATAAAATATCGTGGTCTTGAGAGATATCGAGAAAATTTAAAAAAAATGTTTTTAGCAATGGCCATGGATGTTCGGGTCATTTTTATTAAATTTTGTGATCGTCTTCATAACATGAGGACCTTGGATTATTTACCAGAAGAAAAACAACAACGAATCGCTAAAGAAACTTTGGAAATATATGCACCAATCGCTGGAATTCTTGGAATTTGGCGTCTCAAATGGCAACTTGAAGATTTGTGTTTTAAATATTTATATCCCGAAGAATATCATAAACTGGAATATGAATATGAAGTTGAACAAAAAGCCGAAAGAAATGATTTTTTTAATACAATCAAAAAAAATATTACCCCGATTCTAAAAGATCAAAAAATTCAAAATGAAATTGAAGTCAGATTCAAGCATCTCTACAGTATCTATCAAAAAATGAAAAGTAAAGATCGACGTTTTGATGAAATATATGATGTTTTTGCTTTGAGAATTATTGTTCAAGATGTTAATGATTGCTATAAAGTTTTAGGAATTATTCATACCATCTGGAAACCAAGACCAAATCGCTTCAAAGATTATATTGCCGTCCCAAAACCAAACGGTTACCGAAGCTTGCACACCACCGTCTTTGGTCCGGAAGGAAAACCAGTTGAATTCCAAATCAGAACAAAGGAAATGCACGAAGAATCTATTTATGGACTAGCGGCTCACTGGCACTACAAAGCCAAAAGACAAGAAAGCACCGATCACCAACCCGCCTGGATTAAAGAAATTATTGATATCCAAAAAGAATTCAGTAATACCAATGACTTTGTCCACAAAATTCAATTAGACGTTTTTCATAACCGCATCTTTGTTTTATCACCAAAAGGCGACGCCATTGAACTTCCTGAAGGAGCCACCACAATCGATTATGCCTATGCGATCCACACTAAAGTCGGCAACAGTGCTGTCCGAGCAATTGTTAATGAAAAAATTTGTCGACTAGATCAGGAACTAAAAAATAGTGATGTAGTTGAAATCATCACCGAAAAAAATAAAATTCACCCAAATAAAGATTGGTTAAAATTTGTAAAAACAAAAAGGGCTCGGGATGCTATTAAGCAACACGCTAAAAAATCACCTTTTGAAAGCATTAAGAAATATATTCCTGGAATCCGAAATAAATAATAAAAACAAAAGAACGCCTCTTCTGAGACGTTCTTTTTATTTTGATATACTAAAATTACCGATTATTATTCATCTGGTCTTCTGGTAATTTGCCGGTCTTGCGTAAAAATTGTTTTTCTTTGCTAAGCTTCATGCTTGTCAAAGCGGAAATTTTCAACTGGCGCTTGTTTTTCTTTGGTTTCAAGTGTTGAATAGAACGAGCTTTTTCGAGTCTTTTGCTATTTTTTAAGCCCTTTTTGAATTTTCTCAAAAAACTTTCAAAACTTTCACCAGGTTTTCTTTTAAAATCAGCCATAAAATCCACCTCCCTTTCTAAATATGTTTAATGATGTTAACCATCTTGCTCTCATTATTGCTCAAATCGATTTTTTTTGCAAGTTTTTCTTTAATTTTTTTGATTGGAACAATCTCCTGGACCGTTGAATCCATGTCTCTCATTAAAATAGTCTCGTCCATCACCTCTTTTTTCCCCATAATTAAAGATATTTTTGCTTTCACTCGCACCGCCTCTTCCATTTGAATTTTGAGACTATCCGTTGAAAAAGACTGACGAACCTTAAAGCCAGCTTGACGCAATTCATCAAATAATTGCAAAGATTTCAATTTTGCCAAATCACTTAACTGAGCAATGAAAATCAAATTATCTTCTGCTCCTGGCAAAGGATAGTGACGATCACGCATCTTTGTTGCTGTTCTTTCAAGGCCAATTGCCAAACCAACCGCTGGTGAAGGTTTTCCACCAACATTTTCGACTAGTTCATCACAACGACCACCGCCAGCTAAAGCATATTTACCTTGAGGAGTTCCGGACTCGTTCACTGGCCAAAATTCAAAAACAGCATCGTTATAATAATTTAGTCCTCGTACTAAAAACGGATTAAAATTATAAGGAATGTTTAACTCATCTAAATATTCACAAACTTTTTTAAAATGATCACGACTCTCATCAGACCAAAAATCAGCAATTTGAGGAGCTTCTTCTCTTAACTTCACGCAAGAATCCTCCTTGCAATCCAAAAGGCTTAAGATATTTTTTAATAAATTCTGCTTACAATGATGACAAACTTTCGAGCGTCGTCCTCGTTCACGATAAAATAAACCCAATTTTTGACCATATTCTTTCCGACACTCACTAGCACCTAAACTATTGATTTGAACCTGGACTTCAATACCGAGATCTTTAAAGAAATGATAAGCCAGACTAATAATCATTGCCTCGGCAATTGGCTTTTTGTCTTTCAAAATTTCTAAATCAAATTGAGTAAATTGACGCTGAGAATTGTTTTGCAGTTTTTCATTGCGAAAAACTTGACCAATGGAAAACAATCTGAGAGGAGATTCAATTTCATCTAACTTTTGTTCAACATAATGACGAGCAATTCCCTGAGTTAATTCTGGGCGCAAACACATCCGTTCATTTTTTTCGCCAGTTAAACTATAGATCTCTTTTTCGTTAGCTTTCCGACTATTTTTTTTGTATAAATCAATATTTTCTAAAATTGGTGTTTCTAGATGTTCAAAACCATAACAAGCACAAAGCTCTTCTGCTTTCTGGCGAGCAATATCAAAATATTGACTATCGGCGATCGAGCAATCTTTCATGCCAAACATACGAGCATAACTCTTTGAGCTTCGTCTTTCTGGCTTCTTCATTAATTCTGGCTTGTTTGTCGAGTGATGACCGATTGAAGATGTGTGCTGATTTTCTTTGGTTTTTTGCATATTTTTAATATTTAGGAGCCTCTTTAAATAAAGTAATTTTATTCAAAGGCAAGCCACGTAATAACACTTTACCGACTACAAAGCTTTTGTCAATCGGCCCAAAACTTCTTGAGTCTTTGGAGAACATGCGATTATCTCCCAAAACAAAATATTGTTTACTGTTAACAACAATTTTTTCTTCAGCAGAATAACCATTCGGCAAGGTTTCTATATTTGCTGGCAAGTAACTTTCGTTAAGCTTAAATCCATCCGGATTGCTTTGGTTATAAATATACACGCCATTATTTTTGAATTTAACACTTTCTCCGGGCAAGCCAATTACTCGCTTAATAAAAAATTCTTGAGGATTTTGAGGATAACGAAAAACGATTACCTCTCCTCTTTGTGGTTCCCGAAAACGATAAGAAATTTCATCAACAATTAAATATTCACGATCATGAAAATTTGGAACCATCGATTCTCCCTTGACGTAAAAAGGGATAATCAAAAAATAACGAATTGGCACAATGATTGCAATTGTAATGATTGCTACTTTTAAAAGCTCCCAAACATACAAAATCGTCCGCTTAAACATAAAATAATAATGAAAAAATAATTTTTGACTAACTTTTTTTAGTGTATCACGGAAGAAGCTTTGGGGCAATAATCATCGCATCACCATAACTGAAAAAGCGATATTGTTCTTTTACTGCTATTTCATAGGCTTTGGTGATGTTTTCTTTTCCCGCTAAAGCGGAAATGAGCATCAAAAGTGTTGATTTTGGCAAATGAAAATTAGTAATCAAACCATCTACCGCCTTGAATTGATAACCAGGGCGGATAAAGATATCTGTAAATTTAGAAAAACCTTGCATCCCTTCACCACCGAGCAAGTCAAAGTCATTTGCCCAGGCTTCCAAAGTCCGACAAGCAGTTGTTCCAACCGCAAATATTCTTCTACCTCCTTTTTTAGCAATAACAATTTTTTGAGCAACTTCTGGAGATATTTCAGCATATTCACTATGCATTTTATGATCATTTAAATTTTCGGTCTTAACTGGTAAAAATGTCCCGAGACCAACATGTAAAGTGATGTTTAATATTTCTACGCCTTTGTCAGAAATTTCTTTTAAAAGATCTGGCGTAAAATGAAGACCAGCAGTTGGTGCGGCAACTGAACCAAGTTTTGCGTCATCAGCATAAACTGTTTGATAACGATTTCTTTCAAATGACTCGTCATGAGTGCTTTTGATATAAGGAGGAAGTGGCGTGAGTCCGAACTTAAAAATTGCTTTCATTAAATCTTCTCCGCCCAAACTAAATTTTACTCGCCAAGTGTTTTCTTTGTGATCAAGAACTGTAGCAAAAAAATTATTATCCAAATCAAACTCGATTTCCATTTCCGATTTTACCTTTCCACCAATTAAACATTCCCAGGTGTCATCAGTTATTTTCTGATGCAGAAAAACTTCTACCCCACCTCCAGTAATTTTCTTTTTTCCTAATAAACGAGCGGGAAAAACTTTGGAGTCATTAACTACTAATAAATCTCCAGGGCCTAAAAATTTAGGCAAATCAAAAAAATGCTGATGGGAAATTTTTCCATTAGTAGAATCCAACACCAACAACCGCGAGTGATCCCGTGGAATCATTGCTTCTTGAGCAATTAGTTCTGGCGGCAAATAATAGTCAAAATCGCTGAGCTGATAATTCTTCATAATCCCAAATGCTTTCTCGCTAATTCAGTAGCTACTCGACCACGAGGAGTGCGATCTAAAAATCCCAATTGCAAGAGATATGGTTCATATACATTTTCAATCGTATCAATTTCTTCTCCAGTACTCGCCGCGAGAGTGTTGAGCCCTACTGGGCCACCAGAGAATTTTTCTAAAATAGTAGCTAATAATTTGCGATCAACTTCATCCAGTCCCAAAGAATCAACTTCCATTAGTGCAAAAGCTTCTAGACATTTCTCTTGATCAATCTTTCCACCACCATGAAAATCAGAAAAATCCCTAACCCTTCGAAGCAAACGATTGGCGATTCTTGGTGTTTTTCGGGAACGAGAAGCGATTTCAGAAATTGCCTCCGGAGAAATATCCATCTTTAATAAACCAGCACTTCGCTTAATAATTCTCGATAAGTCGGCGCTTTCATAAAAGTCCAAATGATGAATCAAGCCAAAGCGATCACGAAGTGGGGCAGACAAAAGACTAGCTAAAGTAGTAGCACCGATAATAGTAAAATGAGGCAAATCTAAACGCAAGGTCCGAGCGCTCGGACCCTTCCCCATCACGATGTCCAAAGCAAAATCTTCCATCGCCGGATAAAGAACCTCTTCAATATTTTTATTCAAACGATGAATTTCATCAATAAACAAAAAATCTCCTTCTTCCAAGTTGCTCAGAATTGCTGCTAAATCTCCGCTCTTTTCAATTGCTGGGCCAGAAGTAATTCGCAAAGTGGCACCAGCCTCTTTTGCAATAACATGAGCCAAGGTGGTTTTTCCTAAACCAGGAGCACCATAAAACAAAATATGCTCAATTGATTCACTTCGGTTTTTAGCGGCACCAAGAGTAATTTTGAGGCTGGATTTTATTTTTTCTTGACCAACGTAATCATCAAAAGTCTTCGGTCTAAGTGAACGATCAAAAGCTTCTTCCTCTTTTTTGACGGCTGGAGAAATAACTCTTTCCTCATCATCCAGCGCATTTACTAATTCTTCAGTAATAGACATAAATTAAATTTTAGCAAATTCACAGATTCCCTTAAAATCACAAAATTTGCACATTTCACTTGGTTTTGCTGGAAATTGTCCCTTTTTAATTGCCTCAATTTCATCCTCAATTTCCCGACGCAATTTTTCTTTTTCTTTTTCGGTCGCTTCAAAACTCATAATACTACCATTTTCTAAATAGTAATAAGAAAGCTTCGCAACTGGCTTACCAAGAAACTCTTCCAAAAATAACTGATACAGAATCAATTGTCGACGAGCGTCGTAGTCAAGCTTATCTTTAGGATTACCAGTTTTATAATCAACAATTTCTAAACGACCATCAGGCAAAACATCAACACGATCAATCGCCCCCTTCATAATCTCTCCGGCAATTTTAAAACAAAAACGTTTTTCTAAAAACAAAATTTCTCGGTCACCAAGATCTTTCCAATAAAGCCAGAAAGATTTTAAAGCTATTTTTCCTTTGGCTAAATAAAGTTCTCTTTCCTCTTTACTGTTATAACCATCCGGCTGCCAACGTTCTTCAAAAATTTCCATTAATCTTTTTTCTGTTAATTTTGTCGAGACTTCTGTGCCAAATAAACTGTTTTGCATCGTTGCTTTACCAGCGATCAAGGGTGACAAAAAATCAAATAAAACCGCATGCATTACTCGACCAAAAATTAAACTAGGCTTATCTTCTGGGGCAGGTATTTTTAAAATAAAAGCAAATTTGTATTGAAGCGGACAACTAGAAAAAGCGGCCAATTGAGAAAAAGAAAATTGCTCCGGCAAAACTAAAGGCTCTTCAAGAATATCTTCTGGCTTTCCAAGTATCTCGAGATCACGAAGCAATTCCATTTTTTTTGAAAAAGAATTATCAGAATCAACTTCCGTCACCATCAAATTCATTTCCGAAATAAAACGAGACGGCTTTTTCTCGCGCAAGCCACCATAATCTTTTGCTCCAGTAATAAAAAGATTTTCTTTAGCTCGAGTAAGGGCAACGTAAAATAAGCGCCGCTCTTCTTCAGTGTGAGCATCTTTGCTGCTAACAATTTTTTCCTTAACTAGGGCATCTGGAAGAGAAATTTTTTCACTACGGCTAATTGTGGGGAATTTTTTATCAACCACATTAACCATAAAAACATTTTTAAATTCCAATCCTTTGGCAGCATGAACGGTCATAATTTTTACCGAATCATCATCAGTAAAATCTAATTTCAGAGCACCAGTTTCTCCTGCTTCTAACTCTAATTCTAAAATTTCTAGAAAATCTTTTAATCTCGCATCTGGTAAATTTTCTTCAAAAGTTTTTATCTTACGATAAATTTGATTTAAATAAGAAAAAGATTCTTGATCGCGATCATGATCAAGATCCTTCAGCAATCCAGAGTCATAAACAAATTGGACAAAAACGCGACTTGGCTTTTTGTTGACGGCGAGCTCAGAATGCTCCTGCAAGAGAGAGAGAAGTTTTCCAATATTTTCCCTAGATGAATCGGCAAGACCAGGTATGTCGCTGGAAAAGTTGAGCGCCTCAAAAAGTGAATAGACTTTTTTATGAGCAAACTTATTAATTGTAATCAAGTCTGATTGGCAAACTCGAAAGATATCCATATTCAAAACGCGAAAAAGAGCGCTAGATTGATGATAATTATCTAGAAGTTTTAAATAGGAAAGACAATCGATAATTAATGGCTTGTAATAAAGACCACGCAGGGAAACAAATTGATTCGGAATACCGCGACGATTTAATTCTTTCACAAAGGCATCCGCAGTGTCATTAGCTCGCACTAAAATTGCAAAGTCTTTCCAGGAATCGACATAACGACTGGAAATTTCTTCGGCCACAAAAGATAATTCCTCCTCTTGACGTTGAAACTGCAAAAAACGAACAGAGGTTTCATCTGGATTATGAGAAACCATTGACTTTAAACTTTTATCAATCTTTAATTTGTTCTCTAAACGATTTGGATTATTATTTTGGATAAAATGATAAGCATAATCCAAAATTTCTTGCCGAGAACGATAATTTTCAGTTAGAATCACTTCCTCCGCCTGCGGAAAATCATCCTTAAATTGTAAAATATTACTAATGCTTGCGCCCCGAAATTTATAGACCGACTGATCATCATCGCCAACCACAACTAAGTTATTAGTTGGAGCTGCAAGAAGTTTAATCAGCTCATATTGAGCCCAGTTAGTATCTTGAAATTCATCAACCATCACATAAGAAAATTGTTGACGATAAAACTCCAAAATTTTTGGTCTTTCTTTTAAAAGCTTGAGGCAATAAACAATTAAGTCACCGAAATCAAGGGCGCTCTCTTGAAGTAATAAATTATTATAAACTAAATAAGAATTAGCTAATTCTTTGAGGCGCTTTAATTCAACTTCATCAATAACCTCTTCAGAATCAATTTCCTCTAAATGATTGACGTAAGCTAGATATTCTTCAGCGCTCACATTCTCGTCTTTGAGACGAGAAAAGTGACGCAACAATTCAGAAATAAACTTGGTTGGATTTCCTAAGGGACGATAATAATCGAGCTCAAAAAGATTCAAGTTTTTTTTAACAAGAATCCATTGTTCCGTTGAAGACATTAATTTAAAGTCTGCTGGCAAGCCAATATCTAGAGCATGCTCACGAAGTAATCTTTCGGCAAAACCATGAAAAGTGTGGATCCACAAATCAACATAACCATAAGGCAAAATTTGGTCCGCTCTTCCTTCTAGCTCACTAGCTGCTTTTTCGGTAAAGGTAATAAGCAAAATATTCTCAGTAGCAATTTTCTTCTCCATAATTAAATAGGCCAAGCGATTAATTAAAACCGTGGTCTTCCCGGTCCCAGCACCAGCAACAATTAACAAGGGGCCATCCTCATGAACAACTGCTTTCTTTTGAGAATCATTTAATTTGTCTAAAGAAAAATCCATAAAAATCTTATTTAAATTTTTGCAAAATAGCGCTTAATTTTTTCTGATCTTTCATCGGACCAATTAACGCCAGATTAAGACGTTCTGGTCGGAAAATTTGTTGAGCTACTTTTTGCAAATCATTTGCTGTGACTGCACGCATTTTTTTTAAAAATTCTTCTGGACTCACAATTTTTTCTCGTAAAATGGTTTGAAATCCATACCAATTTGCTACATCATCACTGGCCTCAAGCTGAATTGCTAACCTGCCAGCTATTAGGTCAATTGATTTTTTAATCTCTTTAGCTGGAACTAATTCTTCTTTTATTTTTCTAAATTCTTCCAATACCGCTGTTAGAGCTTCTTCCAGCTTCTCATTTTTTACGCCTGCGACTGCAGTTAAATAACCCGAATCGGAATAAAATTCAACGGTAGCACGAACAGAATAAGCCAACCCACGCTTTTCCCTGACTTCTGAAAAAAGACGAGAACTCATTGAACCACCAAGAATCACTCCTAGTAATTTAACAGCTGCCTCTTCTTTAGATCCAGATTTATAAGCTCTCACACCAAGAGAAAAAACAGTTTGCTCAATTTTTTTGTTTACTACTAATAATTGAGGTGCATTCTGTTTTTCTTTAACTGCCAATTTATTCTGCCATTTATTTTTTGGCAAAGGAGAAAAGTATTTTTCAGCAATTTTCTTGGCATCTTTTGGCAAATTACCAGCAAAAACTAGAGTTGCGGAATTTGTGCCATATTGTGATTTAAAATAATTAATAAAATCTTCGCTTTTCCAATTTTTGATATTTTCTTTAAAACCAATTGTGTCCCAACCAGCTGGGGTGTCGCCATACAAAACCTGTTCAAAAATATCCTCAATCTTCATCATTGGATTAGCGTCATACATGTTTGACTCTTCAATAATTACTCCCCGTTCTTTGTTTATTTCTTCATTATCGAACTTTGAATTCAAAACCATGTCACTAATAATATCAAGAGCGCGATTAAATTTGGCACAGTCTGCCTTAATGTAATAACCAGTAAATTCTTTAGAGGTAAACGCATTGTATTCACCACCAATACTATCAAGTTCACTAGCGATAACCGAAGCATTTGGTCTTCTATCGGTGCTCTTAAACATCATATGCTCCACAAAATGAGAAAGTCCGCTAGTTTTTCGGTTTTCATATTTTGATCCGGTCTTGTAAATCACAAGAACAGTGGCTGTTCTTGTCCCGGGCAAAGGTGCTGAAATAAAACGCAAACCATTGGATAATTTTTGATCTTTTATTTTCATATAACAAAAAAGTTAGTTAATCTCTTCTAAATTTACCACATCCCTGCTATAATTGAAACAAAGCAATTAATTTACTTACATATGTCAAATTATACCCTCAAGGACCATGATTTTGTCCTGAATTCTGACAAAAAATACGTTCTCAAAGTCAAAGAATTGGAAATAAAGGATCGACCCAGAGAAAAAATGATGACATCTGGTCCCGAAGAACTCTCCGTCCCAGAGTTATTGTCGATTGTTTTAAGTGTTGGCACCAAAAAAGAAGAAGTTTCGGTGATGAGTGCTAGATTACTCAAAGAATATGGTGAAAAAACTCTCGTCAATCAACGCGACCCCAAAATAATCAGCAAAGAATTGGATATCCCAATAGTAAAAGCTTGCCAAATCGTTGCTTGCTTTGAACTTGGTCGCCGTTTTTATGAAAAAAAGAGTAACGGCTCAATAGTTGTTAAGAGCGCGAAACAAGCCTTTGAATATTTGAAAGATATGAGCGCCTTACCGAAAGAACATTTCCGCGGACTTTATCTAAATAGCCAATATAAAATTGTTCATGACGAAGTGATTTCAATTGGTAGCCTAACTGCTAGCATTGTCCATCCACGTGAAGTTTTCAAACCGGCTTTGGAATATTCAGCCGTCGCAATCATTGTTGCTCATAATCACCCATCAGGTGCCCTGAAAATTACCGAGGCTGATCTTGAAGTGACTCAAAAATTAGCAGAAGCAGGACAAATTCTGGGGATTGATTTTCTAGACCACTTAGTGATTGGAAAAAATAAATTTGTGAGCATTCCGTTTAAGATATAAATACATAAGCAGACAATCGAAAAGCCGGCTGAAAACCGGTTTTTTTGATACAAAAAAGCCCCTCAAGTCCCTAGAACATAAAGTTCAAGGGACCCAAGGGGTAAAGATTCTAGGATTAAAGTAAGAACTAGACAACCCGAGAAATAGGTTGCGGAATAACCAAACGATGACGATACTCACCAAGCCAAACACGATTACACTTAAAGCGGATAAAACCAATGCGCAAGCCACCAGGGTGCATGGTCACGAGGACTACAAAATATTCGTTATTTTCTTTTACCAAGAAAAATGTGGCAAATCCTTTTTTACGAAGTAAAGTTGAATATTTTTCGCAGAAGCGGATTATCTGATTCTGGGTCATCACCAACTTATCTAGATCAGTATTCAGCGATAGAAAAATTTGAGAACAATTTGCAGATTCCACAATTTCGTGGATGTCCAATAAAGTTTCTTCAGTGGCCTGATCTTTTTTATTTAGAAAAAAGTCTCTAAAACTTAAGTTAATGTATGATTTAAAAATATTTTTGGCATCGCTGATATAAGCTTTGCCGTCACATTTTTCAATCATCACACCGCTTTCTATGAGTCGGGTGATGGATGGTTTGGTGATTACTTCTGAAACAAACAAGCCTTCCACCAGATTAAAAATAACACCAGGCTTGTGAACCACCTTCTGAACGTCTTCATCACTAATACTAAGTTTTTTGGCGGCAGTAGCCACTGCCTTGATAATAATACCTGCTAATTCCAGTCCTTGCCCGAAACTAGGATCTTTTTGACCACTTTTTTTCATTTTTTTTATTTTATTGTTAAATAATATATGAACTATAACTAAATATAATCACAATAACATTTTTTTTGTCAATCTTACTAACTAACCAACCATTTAAGCGCAAACAAAAAAAGATTATTAATTATTTATCCTTTTTTTATCACCATTCAATTATAATTAAACCATGTCTAAACAATATCAAATCGCCTGGCCCAATTGGCTGGTGCGTGATCAAAAAAGTGTCCAATTTCACGTTGATGCCAATGATTATTTTGGCACTCTAGCAGCAATCATTCATTTGCTAGAACAAAAACCAGAGCTGATTGGTCATCCAGCTCTGGCAGAAGTAAAAAAAGATTTAATGATTCTTCAAGAAAGCTACACCATTGTTTCTTCTGCTTCCCCACTGGAAATTGATAAAACAAAGAAACAAAAAAGAATCCCAAAAGGTAAACTGATTAGCCAATGATCAAACAAAGAAACAATAAACAAAGCAGAGATCAAAGAAGCAGCGAAAGCTTGCTTCTTTTTGTTTTTTAAAATAATTAAAACCAAAATAGCCAAAAATAAAATAGCAGACCAGAAACCAGTCTCCAAAGTTAATAGTAACCACGCATTATGCACCGGCTGATAAACCCAAGCCGAAAGATTTGGCATTTTTTTCTCTAAAAAAATAATAGACGAACCAAGACCAACCGGTTGCAATGGGTTATGAATAATTTGTTCGGTGACAATTTTAATACCCGTCCACCTTTCTTGAAGAGAAATATTTTCAAGCCTCCCTGAAGCCGAAACCCGAGCCATCAACCAACCTGAATAAGAACTAAAAAATACCAACGAAATAGCAGCGCTCAAGCCAAAAATCATCAGCATCTTAAACAGCTCTTGGCGACGATTAATTAACAGGCGAACTACCAGCGCAAGACCAAAAGCCAACCAGGCAGCTCGAGAAAAAGACATTAATAAAGCAAGAAAAAATAAGATAAAAGCAATAATTAACACCTGCCATTCTTTTTGGTTTTTTACTTTAAAAATACGATTAATTACCAATAACAAGGCAATTGCCATTACTCCGCCAAAAATATTTGGGTGATCAAAGCTGCCATAAGCGCGCAACAAGCGACCGTTCATATTTTCCAAAACCGACTCACCAGCCATTTCTGAAACCTGATGATGAGCAACAAAATATTTTATTTCTGGTACTTGCTGAATTGAAAACTGAAAAATTCCGAGAATTGCCGACAAAGCACAAGAAATTAAAAAAGTATTTAATACCAGTTCCCAACGAATCTCTTTCTTAAAAAAACGAGATAAAAACAACAAGGCTATCCCGGCAAAAAAATAAAGAAAATGACTCGATGCTAAACCGTAGTCTGGACTAAAAAATATTGCTAAAAACAAAGATAATATCAGTAAAAATAACACCAAATTAAATCTTGAAAAACTTTTTAGCCAGTATTTTTTCAGAACCATTTGATAACTAGCAAAAAAAACAAACACAACAAGTGCTAAAAAATAACCATAAATAGCTATTTCTAAAAAATTATTCTGTCCACCATTAATTACCCCATTACGTAAAATAAATTTTACCTGCCAAGGAAGAAAAAAAGCAAAAACTGCCAAACCAATTGAAAGCCAATCTCGTTTCATAAATATTTTTTTAAATTATCTTCAAAACGTTGACGAAATTCTCGGCGCCGATCTTGCTCATGAAATTTTAAAACCTTCTCCGAAACCACCACGCCGCTTGGCTCATTATTTAAATTAATTTTTTTCTGAGCAATAATCTTTTTTTGCCAGGGAGCAACTAGGCGATCAAAAAAAACCGGAGCTTGCCAATATAGTCTTTTCTTCAAAACCCGAAATGGGGCTACTTCTGGAAAAATAAAATTTGGTAAATTATTTCTAATCTGATTATTTTCCAACCATAATTTTTTAAAAACTCCATCATCATAAATTGGATCTAGAAAAGCAAACCAAAAAATAAAATAAGGATCTCCTCCGGGAATCATTAGTGTTGAAAAATCTAAACCATCTTCAGAAACAAAAAAACTTAAACAAATCTGATCAGCAATTTTTTTACTGTTAATTCTCAAACCAATGATTTGGGTAATTGCAATTATTAAAAATCTGGTTAGCCAAAGAGAGTTTTTTGCTGTAATAATCAAAAGATCAATATCACTTTTTGGGCTATAATAAAAATTATTGCAAAGAGCTACCCCCTTCAATCCAGGAACGAATCTCCATAATTTAGTCACAAAACGAGCACGATACATTTTTTTTTCAGCAATAACTGCAAATTGACGACGTTTTTCCACCAAACATTCTCGCCCCCGCAAAAAATAAAATCCATTTTTTTGAGACAAACGAACTGCTAAAAATTCTCCAAGCAAAACTTCTTGAACTTCCGAAAGTTCAGCTTTCTTGCCACAAAAATGCCAAACTTCAAATAAAGTTAAAGGATAAGAAAAGGTATCAAAAAAGGCGAAAGTCCTCAAAACTGCTTCCGCCAAATTTTCAACTTGTAGAAGTTTGGTCATAGAAAAATTTTATTTCAGCGGTCCATCTATTTGAAGAACTTCCAAATCACTCTCAATCCCAGTGATCTTAATCACATCCTTGTCTACTTTTTTGAATTCTTTATAAGCATTATTATAATGATTAACTGAAGCCGACATGCTAAGCCCTAGTTTGCGCATAAAATCATCATAACTTAACAAATGTTTCGCTAGCTTCTCCACGTTAACTTTAATATCTTTGGCGCTTTCCTCAATTTGCATCGCTCTCAAGCCCTGCAAAACCGTTTGTAGATAAGCCAAAAAAGAAGTTGGAGAAACAATAATCACCTTCTTATCTCGAAAAGCATATTCAATTAAATCACGAGTATTTACTTGAGCGGCACCGACTTTATTGACTAACAAATCATAATAAATAGCCTCTGAAGGAATAAACATAAAAGCAAATTCCATGGTGCCTAATTCTGGGCGAACATACTTTGAGGTTTCATCAATTCTATTTTTCAAATCTTGTTTAAATTGAGCTTCAATTTTTTTTCTTGATTCTGGATCTTTGACAATCATTAAACGTTCATAATTTTCCAATGAAAATTTAGCATCAACTGGAATGATCTTTTCTTTAACAAAAACTACCGCATCAACAATTAAATCTTTATCTTTACTTTTACCAAGTTGATATTGCATCTGATAGGAATTTGGGGGTAAAACATTTTTTAAGGTTTCTTCTAAAAAATATTCACCCAAGATTCCTCGCTGTTTTGGGTTTTTTAAAATATCCTGCAAACTCTGGAGTTGACTAGAGAAATTTACTACTTGACGATTTGTTTCATCAAGTTTCGCTAATTTTTCAGTCACATCGGTAATTAATTTCTGAGATTGAGAATTAATATTTTGCATAATTCTCGTTGTCTGGCCAAATTGCTCCTGATTACTACGATGAGTTTCGGAAAGCTTTCGATCCAACTCTTGGCGCAATTCGCTGTTTTGAGTAGATAATTGAGCTAATTTTTCTGATTGGCGGGACATGCTTTCTAAGAGAGCGAGGGATTGAGAATCACCTTTATCATTTTTCTTCTTTAATAACAAAAAAATCATGACTGAAAAGCCACAAAGAACTAACACGAGTAATAAATAATTATCCATATATTAAGTAAAAATTAATTGTCTTTTTTTATTATAGCGCTTTTTAATTATAGAAGGGAGGGGTTGACAAAAAACCACTAAATTTATAATATACCGATAAGTAAACAAATCTTTCATTAACAATTTTAAAAAAATGGAAAAAAATATGTATCGTAGTTGGCTGCGTGGCAGCGTAATTATCGGAATTTTATGGATAATTTTAAATATTATCAATAATGGCGCAAATGCAACCACAATTAATAATCAATTGCCGTGGTTCAGTGATCAATTTCAAGTACCCTCTTATTTTGTACTTTTTGCCTGGATTATTTTTTATCTATTCTTCACGGCTACTTTATTTCTTGCTAGTTATCGAACACCGATCAGAAAAATTTTGCTCCTGATGTTTTATGCTTGTTCTGCAGTTTCGCTAAAACTATACCTTTCTAAATTTAATGGCCCTGAAATAATACCTATTTTGCTTGTTATGATTAGTATTAATGCTCTGATTTCAATCAGCTTAATCAAAGAGCATTGGTTAAATATTTTAGCAATTAACATGTCCCTACCGGCAACGTTACTGCTTATAATAGATCACGATCCGCAAAATATTATTAATATAGTAACTATAACTTTTTTGTGGTCATTGATTTTTTGTCTTATTCCTAACTTAATCGTCAGATCAATAATATTTTTTAATCCAGATTGGTCAAAACTTTGGGTAAATCTTGGAGCCCTAATCTGCTCTTCAATTCCCAATTTTATTATTGGTAAGAAAATGACTGACATCAAAACGGCTCACAAAAAATGGGTTGATCAGGAAGAATCAAGAAAAAAAGAACACAAATTTTTTCTTAGTTTTCTTGATTAATCACAGTACTAAAATGCAAAAACCGTCTTTTTTAAGGACGGTTTTTTATTTTTTATTTTATTCTATGCCCAAGTAACGCTAGCAACTTTATCGTTTGGATCTTTAAATCTCATAATTCTCACACCCTGGGTATCACGACCCAGAACGCTAACTGAATTGTATGGCAAACGAATCACTTGTCCATGCTCAGAAATAATTACCAAGTCACGTTCTTCCATTGTGATTCCGTTGAGTAAGAATGCATTAGTTAGCTCGCCCGTCTTGTCGGTGATTTTCGCGGTTTTAATACCACTGCCACCACGACCCTGAACTTTGTATAAATTAAAATCGGTTCTTTTCCCGTAACCATGGCCCATGATTGTTAAAATCTGATATTTTCTAACCTTATCTTTATCTGTTTTTGCAACCCCCATACCAATCACTCGGTCAGTACTTTTCAAACGAATTCCGGCAACACCAGCAGCATTTCGGCCCATATCTCGAACATCCGTTTCTTTAAAACGAATTGCCTGGCCTTTTGCTGAAACCAATTGAATATGATCGGAGCCAGAAGTTGGCTTAACCCAAATCAAACGATCGTCTTCTTTAATTTTAATCGCAATTAAACCAGAACGACGAACATTGGAGAAATCACTTAATTCAACTTTTTTCACCAAACCTCTTTCGGTAGCAAAAAATAGATATTGGCTACCAAACATTTTATCTAGCGGCAAAATTGAACTCACTTTTTCTTCTCCGGTTAATTGCAAAAAATTAACAATCGGCGTTCCTTTGGCAATTCGAGAAGTTTGAGGAATTTCATAGGCTTTCAACTGAAAGACTCTTCCTTTAGTGGTAAAAAACAAGACATTGCTGTGAGTGAAGGTGGTGAACATAAACTCAACCATATCTTCTTCTTTGGTGGTTAAGCCAATCACTCCTTTTCCTCCTCGTGCCTGGACTTTAAAAGTGTCTGGCTCAATTCTTTTGATGTAGCCATCCCTAGTCATCAAGACAACTGTCTCTTCGTTTGGCACTAAATCTTCCATGTTGAAATCTTTAACACCGCTAGCAACAACTTTGGTTCTTCTTTCATCGCCAAATTTATCAGCTAAAGTAGCAATTTCATCTTTCACTACTTTCAAAATATTTTCATCAGAACTCAAAATTGTTTCGAGTTCTTTGATAATCGCTCTTTTTTCCTTGAGTTCATCTTCAATTTTCTTTTGTTCCAAGTTCGCCAAACTCTGAAGGCGCATCTCTAAAATAGCAATGGCTTGTCTTTCGGAAAGCTTGAACTTCTTCATCAAACTAAGCTTCGCCACTTCTTTATCTTTTGAGGCTTTAATAGTTGCGATTACATCATCAATATTTTTCAAAGCAATCATTAAGCCTTCTAAAATATGGGCACGATCTTTAGCTTTGTTTAATTCAAATTGAGTGCGACGACGAACTACTTCTTTGCGATGCTTCAGGTATTCCTCAAGAATCATTTTGAGGGTTAAAATTTTTGGTTGAATACCATCGATCAAAGCCAGCATGTTGACATGAAAAGTTTCCTGGAGTTGAGTGTGTTTATATAAGGCATTTAGTACTTTTTTAGGATAAGCCTCTTTCTTCAATTCAACAACAACTCGAATTCCGTCTTTATCAGACTCATCACGCAAGTTTCTAATTCCTTCAACTTTCTTTTCTTTGACTAAATCAGCAATTTTTTCAACTAAAGTCGCCTTGTTAACTTGATAAGGGATTTCCGAAATAATAATTTGAAAACCACTTTTTGTTTCTTCAATGTCAGCAACTCCACGCATCACAATTCCACCCTTACCGGTGGCATAAGCTTGTAAAATATCCTTCTGGTTATAAATAATTCCGCCAGTTGGAAAATCTGGTCCGGTCACAAATTGCATCAAATCTTCAACAGTTGCTTCTGGATGATCGATTAAGTGAGAAATTGCTTTTAAGAGTTCGGTGAGATTGTGGGGAGGGATGTTCGTTGCCATACCAACGGCAATTCCCATCGTTCCATTCATCAAAAGATTCGGTAATTTCGATGGTAAAACTTTTGGTTCTTTATGAGAGCCATCAAAGTTAGGAATAAAATCAATTGTATCTTTATCAATATCAAAAAGCATTTCTTCGGCTATTGCTGCCAGTTTTGCTTCGGTATAACGCATAGCAGCTGGTCGATCGCCATCAACGGAACCAAAGTTACCCTGCCCTTTGACCAACATGTAGCGCAAGGAGAAATCTTGAGCCATTCGAGCCATTGAATCATAAACCGCTGAATCGCCATGAGGATGATATTTACCAAGCACTTCACCGACGACCGTCGCTGATTTACGAAATCTAGCGCTAGAACGCAAACCGATACTCCACATCGCATAAAGAATACGACGATGAACAGGTTTCATGCCATCACGAACATCAGGAAGAGCCCGAGACACAATAACGCTCATCGCGTAATCAAGATAAGAGCGACTCATTTCATCAACCAAGGGTTGGTTTTCAATCCAACCAAACTCCGTTTTGGTGCGTTCATTCCCATTAGTAGACGGGCGCAAAGCCTCTTCTTCTAAAGGAGCTTCTTCAATTTTTTCTTCAATATTTTCTTCGGACATACAAATCAATAAACTATTTTAATTTTTTTTCGCTGGTTGTTGGCTTGATTTCTTGATCAATCAAGAGATCTGAAGAAGATCCAATGATCGGAGTAGAACTAGCCTCTAGAGAGGATGAAGCAACTTCAGCTATTTTATTTAATAACACAACCGCCTCTTGTGACTCAGATTTTTTTTGATTAATTTTTTCAAATTTTTCACCAACACCCGTCATTATTTTATCTAAATCGCGACGAACTTGCGTGAGATCAGTTTTTTCTTTTGGGGCTTCATTAATCTCTCCTAAACTACTCTTAAAAACATAGGGCAAATTAAATAACCAAAAACCAGCAATAAAAACTGTTAAAAAAATTGTCCCAGCACTCACAAAAAAATTGCGATTTTTGCGACTAATTTCTTCTTTTGTTTTTTCCAGTTTTTGCTCTGCCATAAATAATTATTCTAACAAACCATCAAGATTAACATCATATAACATCTGTTCGGCAATCAAACGATAGTTAATCACTTCTTCTGGACTAAACCACAAAGAAATTTCTCTTTCAGATTCAGTTGGTTCATCAGTGCAATGAACTAAATTTCTTACTGCTCGGTCATCAAGATTAGCAATTTCATAAGAATCTAAGGTGTAATCACCGCGAATAGTGCCAACAATTGAAGTTGCTGGCTCAGTTCCACCAACAATTTTTTTAATAATTGCAACAGACTGGTTTCCTTCCCAAACCATTGGAACTACTGGACTAGCGGTCATAAACTTCACTAAAGCGCCGATAATTTCTCGCCCATATTCAATCGCTTCTTTTTCAACTGGACGACCAGCTGCTTTCAAGTTTTCTACTAATTTCTCTCCCTTGGATTGAAACCAAGCATCATCTTTGTTGTAATGTTTCCAGACAATTTCTTCCTTAGGAACAATCATCTTCATCGCCACTAATTTCAAACCAGTATTTTCAAATCTTTTCAATAAATCACCAACTAAACCACGTTGGACAGCGTCTGGTTTAAGAATAACAAGGGTTCTTTCTTTTTTTGGGTGCATCATAAAATATTTTTAATTAAATTTAAAAACTTAAAATAACCAACTCCATTTCTTCGGCTGGCAAATCTTTTTTGGAAATTTTTAATTTTTCTTCGTAAGTTGGCTTCAAACCAAGTTCTTTTACAAATTTATCTAGGTCATCTAATTCAAATTTTAAATCAGGGTGACGATAATGCATTGGAATTACTATTCTTGGTTCAATTTGGGAAATAACTTCAACCGCTCTTTTGGCATCAAGAGTGTAGTTGCCACCAACCGGAATCAAAAGAATGTCAGTTCCGGCTAATTTTTCCAACTCTGAGTCATCAAGAGTGTGAGCTAAATCACCCAAGTGTGCGATACTGATGTCTTCGATTTCCATTCGATAAATGACGTTTCCGCCACGTTCTTTGCCTTTCACTTGATCATGAAAAGAGTCAATTCCTTCCACAAATATCCCTTTAACATCATATTCGCCAGCACAATCAATCACCAAAGGACTTCCTTTCACTGCAGCGACATTGTTGTGATCTTCGTGATCATGACTAATTGTCACTAAATCGGCATCTAATGAGGGCAGTTTTAAGCCAGTATCTTTTGAATAAGGGTCAGTAATTAAGGTGACGCCATCGGCGCCAGTTTTATCTTGTAATTTGAAACAGGAGTGGCCGAGCCAGGTAATAATCATAGTAACATTAACTAATTTACAATAAAAATGGGCATAAACCCTAAGTTCTAGTATAGCAAAGGAAAAGTCCTTGGTCAACCACAAATTTGGTTAACAAGCGCACAAAACCAAAAAAAATAAATAAAAAAAGACCCAGGTTACGTTTAGTAACCTGGGCTTAAAATGGTCTGCTGAAGAAAATTTTTATCTTCTTCGGCGACCAGTAGTAGGTGCTTCTATTTTGGTAGTAATCCCCAAATCTTGGTCCGTTACTTCGTAGTAACGGTCATTTGGGGTTAAGTGTTTGTACAAGTTAATTCTTGTACGAACACCGTTTTTTAGAAATTCAACTGTCGCTGGGATAAATCCCGACGACAATTCTTTTGCATATTTCCTGCCGGCTCTTTCACCGGGGGCCAAAGTTGCTCCCTTGAACTTTTCGTCTACAAAGGAAATTTTTGTAGACGATCTGTTTACTGGCGTTCTTTTTTTGATCGCTAGTAAATCTTCGTCGGCGGTCAACTCTGCCGTTTTCACAGTAACTGTATAAAGACAAGTGCTGTCTTTAATAACAAACCGTGAAACCACAGATTGAATTTCAATCTTGCGGTTTACAGTATCTTTAAACGTCTTGAACGTAATATTCAAATCGCCTAAGGATACTTTTTGTTTTAGACTTTTTTGTCCTACGGCCAAAGTTAAGCCGTAAAAAGCCCCCTCAGAGATTACACTTAGTTCAGTGTTGGCGCCATTTTGCACCAACGCCCAAACTGAGTCTGGTCCACAGGTTTTGCATTCCTGTGGAATGATTTTGCCTTTTTGGCCACTTGTAGTGCAAGGGTCTCTAAGGTCTGGAATTTTTGTGGTT
>CAINDR010000060.1 GCA_903847415.1 Candidatus Falkowiibacteriota bacterium | reverse complement strand
CTCTAATTCGCTGAGCCAGTTAAAAAATACTTTGCGCTCCAGAGGGTTATCAATTTTTCCCCCTTGATGAGCCATATTGGAGGAAGTGTAGCGGTTACAAAGGACAATCTTTCCTTCCGATAGCCATTCTCGAATTTGGCGGCTAGCATCAAAGCGGTCAACAGCATAAAAAATTGAGGCCTGGTAAGGAGTAACATCTTTTACACCGCCGTATTTTCCTGAAAGATATTCTTCAACCATTCCAGCCGATTTTTGGTTGTATTGAGGGAAGTCAGCAATAGCGACACCAAAACCCTCTGCTTCAAGTTTTTCTTTGAGCAGGTGTAATTGGGTGGTTTTTCCAGAACCATCAGTTCCGTCGATTACGATTAATCTTCCGCGATCTTTCTCCATAGTTTTTTATCTTCTCAAACTGCCTAGCAGTTTGTCAATATTGGCGTGAAGTTCTTCTATTTTTCCATTATTTTGTAGCTTTTCTTTGGCAGTTCCCATTACCTCGGGAATAGTTAATTCAGTCTCAGCTTGGGCATCCTTTTGAAAATCGGCAAAACTTTTTTCGCTATCACCAGCATTTTCATTTCGTGAAAGGACTCTTTGGTAGCGAATTTCTTCATCAGCATCAATGGAAACCAAATGAAATTCTGGTAATTCTGTTAAATAAATAATATCTGCCATTCTTCTAATACCATCAATAACGATTAATTCGTGATTATCATTTTTAACGTCTTCGGTCAGAACTTTGGCTAGCAAATCTTCACCAAAACGTTGGCGCAAGATGGTGGAAACATCTTGCATATTTTTGCGGCTTTGTTCGATGTGCATTCGGTCTAAAACATCACGCAACATTGTTGAAAAGCGATGCTCAGTGGCACTGTAGTTTTTTTGGAGATAGGCTTTTACTTCTCCCTTTCCACTAGCAATTGGGCCAACAAGACCGATGATTATTTTTTGTGTCATAATTTTAATATATAACTTGATATTTGATCATTATTGTATTGTCATTCAGTTTTTCGATTTCCAGCAATTTTAAATTAACATCTAAGTCTTCGTTAAAAAGGGATAAGCCTTGACCAAAGATTTTTGGTTCGATGGTTAAAATAATTTCGGTGATTAATTTATTTTTTAAAAACAAAGAATTAATTGTAGCTCCCCCACCAAGAAGAGCTGATTTGTAGCCAAGTGTTTCTAGCTCTTCCAGGACTTGTTGTGGCTCACCATTAACCCATTTTACCCCCTCGATTGGCTCAGGATTTTCTTGTTTAGAAAAAACAACGTTCAAACGTCCTGGCAAAGGCTTTAAAAAAGTCTTAAAAGTATTTTCCCCCATCATAATCACTCCGTGTTTTTTGGAAACTTCCACAAATAATTTTTTATCTTCGCGGCTAGTCCAATCAGTGAATTGGGTGGAGTCTTTGGCAATTTTCCCATCAGCGGTTATTGCCATCATTAAGGTTACTGGAATCATTTTTGATAAAAAACCGCTTATTTTGAAATAAACGGTTATTTAATTTTTAATAATGTTAGACAGCGATCGGGGCCTTGATTCCTGGATAAGGATCATAGCCTTCCAATTGAAAATCTTCATATTTGAAAGAAAAAATATCTTTCACTTCAGGATTGATTTTCATGGTTGGTAGAGGGCGAGGTTTGCGGCTTAACTGTAAATTCACTTGTTCGAGGTGATTATTGTAGATATGTAAATCACCAAAACTATGAACAAAATCACCAAGTTCTTTGCCAGTCACCTGAGCAACCATCATTGTAAAAAGAGCATAAGAAGCAATATTAAAAGGAACACCCAGAAAAATATCGGCACTTCTTTGGTATAGATGACAAGACAAACGACCATCGGCTCCCACGTAGAATTGAAAGAGGACATGACAAGGTGGCAGGGCGCAATTTTCAACTTCTGATACATTCCAGGCGCTAACAATATGTCTCCTAGAGCTGGGATTTTTTTTGATATTTTCAATTAATTCGGCAATTTGATTAGTTTGACTGCCATCATAATTTCTCCAAGAAACCCACTGTTTGCCATAAACTGGTCCCAATTCTCCATTTTCATCAGCCCATTCATCCCAAATTGTAACCCCATTATCGTTTAGGTATTTAACATTTGTTCCTCCTTGTAAAAACCAAAGCAATTCATGAATTACGCTTTTTAAATGGGTTTTTTTGGTGGTCATCAAGGGGAATCCTTCACTGAGGTCATAACGAGTTTGATAACCAAAAACACTACGAGTACCAGTCCCGGTACGATCATCCTTGCTTTTTCCGTAATCCCTTACGTATTTAAGCATGTTTAGATACTGTTTCATTTTTTTTATTTTTTAATTAACATTGCCCTTAAATTACAATATTTTTTGGCAAATGTCAATTAATTTTCATATCTTTATAGGTTTCTGTTTTTTCTGATAAAAGAATCAACTCAATCCCGGCTTCTTGAAAAATTTCCTTACTTCGAGAGCTTGCATGGTAATCCTGAGCACAAACAACTTTTTTGATACCAGCATTAATAATCATTTTGGCGCAAATATAACAAGGAGTCATGTGACAATAGAGAACGGCGTTATCAATGGAGATTCCCATTCTAGCTGCTTCACAAATAGCATTCTGTTCAGCGTGAGTGGTCCGAATACAATGGCGGGTAATTTCGCCATTTTCATGGGTAACGGTATGCATTTCATGACCAACTTCATCGCAATGGGGTAGTCCAGAGGGGGAGCCGACATAACCAGTTGCAACAATTCGACGATCTTTAGTGATGACACAGCCAGAGCGGCCACGATCACAAGACCCTCTAGTGCCGACTAATTCAGCGATTTGGATAAAATACTCGTCCCATGATGGACGTTGGTAGTTATTCTCAGACATAAAATTAAATCAACCCTTCTCTGGTTGATTTTTTGTTTATTAAGGCGAAGTTTTATTCACTTATATTATAAGTTATTTTTGGGATAAAATAAATATTGACTAATCTCATTTTTATGTCTTTTTTTATCGTTTGCTTTTTTGCTAAAAAAGGGGTAAAATAAAGGGAAATCAAGAAATTATGATGGTTTGTAAAATCAAAGTAATCGCTTCTGCTCCAAAGACTGAAATCCGTGGGTATTTGGCTGATGGCACAATTAAGGTGGCGGTGGCGGCTATCCCGGAAAAGGGAAAAGCTAATTTAGTTCTCAGAAATTTTTTGGCCAAAGAATTTGGTGTTAAAAAAGACCAAGTGGAGCTGATTAGTGGAGCGAGTGCAAGAACAAAATTAATCAGAATAGATAATTAATTATGCAACTCTCAATAATCATCGTTTCCTATAAAGTAAAAGAAAAATTATGTGCCAATTTGCAGGCACTTTTTTCGTCAGTAAATATTTCCGATTTCGAGGTCTTAGTTGTTGATAATAATTCTCAAGACGGAAGCATTGAGGCGGTAAGAAAAAATTTTCCTCAAGTTAAATTAATTACCAACTCTGAAAACCTTGGTTTTGCTAAAGCTAATAATCAGGCAATAAAAATTGCTCAGGGAGATTTTATTCTTTTACTGAACCCCGATATGCAAGTTTTTCCCGAGACAATTTCCCTGGCAGTTTTAAATGCTCAAGAAAAACCAAGCGCCATTGTCTCTAGCATTAAACTTGTTAATGAGAAAGGAGTAAATATTCCCCACGTACGCCGTTTTCCAAGACTGTTTGATCAGTTAATGGTTGTCTTAAAGGTACCGCACTTTTTGCCGAATGTTCTGAACTCATATTTACATAAAAATTTTGATTATCAAAAAGCAGCAGTTGTTGATTCAGTTCGTGGTGCTTTTTTTCTAATTAATTGTGCCGCCTGGCAAAAGATTTCTGGCCAAGAAAAGCCATTTTTAGACGAGCGTTATTTTATTTGGTTTGAAGAAGTTGATTTTTGTCGGCAGGTGCGTGAAAAGGGCGGTGAAGTTTGGTATTTTCCAAATGCCTCTTGCCTGGATTATGTCGGCGCTAGTTTTTCGCAAGTAGGGCTAAAAATGAAACAGCGTTATGTTTACGATTCAATGCTAAAATATTTTGACAAATGGCATCCTCACTGGGAACGTCGAATTATATTTTTGGCTTGGAAATTAGTTAGCATGCCCCTACTGCTAATCAAAAAATAAATGAAAAAAGTTGGGATTGTTTTAATTAATTACGCCGATTACGCTCGCAAGTTTTTGATTCCTTGCCGAGATTCTTTGCGTTGTCAAAATTATCCCAAAGAATTGCTGAATATTTATGTAGTAGATAACGCTTCTTCGCAAAGTAGTCTCGATTTCTTGGGAGAATCTTTTCCAGAAGCAAAAATTTTACCACGCGTTGATGGCAATTATTGTGCAGCGAGTAATCTCGGTTTTCAGCAGGCAATTGCTGATGGTTGCGAGCACTTAATCGCGCTTAACATGGACACAGAAGTCCAAGAAGATTGGTTGAGTGAACTAGTTTTGGCTCTTGAAAAAAATCCTCAAGCGGGAATTGCTCAGTCCTTAATTTATTTAGCACCGAAGAATGAAGTTGAAAAAATCACGCCACGAATTAATACTGCGGGAAATATTATTAATTTTTTATTTTTTGGTTTTACTAGTTTTTACGGAAAAACCCTAAAGGAAAGTAAATTAAAATTAGATTCTTTTCCGGAAATAATTTATCCCTCCGGTTGTTCTTTTATTATTCGAAAAGAAGTTTTTGAAATTGCCGGTCCATACAACGAAGATTATTACATGTATCACGATGATTTGAGTCTTGGCTTAAAAGCCCGTCTTTTTGGTTGGAAAATTATCCTTGCTCCGTTGTCGGCCGTTTTTCACAAGTATGAGTTTATTAGAAATAAAAGAAATCTTTATTATTTGGAGCGTAATCGTCACTTAGCATATCGTGCTTTTTATTCTCAATTTGAACGTTTTTTATTGTTCCCAGTATTTTTTATTATGGATCTTGGCCTCTTGGGTTTTTCTGTGCTTGGTGGTTGGGGTGATGTGAAATTGAAATTATATTTAGAATTATTTAGCGATCAGTTTGTTGCAATGGTTGTCAGGGAGCGCCAAGAATTTCAAAGAATTGCTAAGGTTTCAAGAAAAAAGGTTTATTGCTCATTTTCCGGAACAGTAAAGTTTGCCGAAATTGATAATTTCGTCCTAAGATATCTAGTGAACCCGGTGACTGATCTTTATTGGCGTTTGATTAAAAAAATTATTTAATATGGATTTATCAATTATCATTGTTAATTTTTTGAGCCAAAAAAAATTGGCCAATTGTTTGCGCTCAATCTCTGAGGCTGATTTATCCGGCTTGTCTTTTGAGGTGGTCATTGTTGAGAATAATTCTGGCGAAGACCTGAGGGCACTCATTGCTAACTATCCTTTCGCTCGCCTAGTTGTTAGTAAAAAAAATCTGGGCATGGGCGGTGGTAATAATTTAGGGGTTAAAAATTCCACTGGTGATTTTATTTTAATTTCCAATCCCGACATTGTTTTGAAACCAAAGGCAATTAAAATTTTATTAGCTGGAATTAAAAGTAATCCAAAAATTTCTTTGACCGGACCAAAACTTTTGAATCCCGATGGTTCTTTGCAGTATTCTTGTGCTCGTTTTCCTCGCTGGTATATGCCAATTCTTCGGCGCACTTTTTTAGGAAATTTTTTTAAAACAGCTTTAGCTGATTTTTCAATGCATGATTTTAATCATAATCAGAATGTTTCGGTTGATTGGCTTTTTGGCGCCTGCCTTTTAGTTAGACGTAGTGATTTTCAAAATGAACCTCTTTTTGATGAACGATTTTTTATGTATTTTGAAGACACAGATTTGTGCCGTCGAATTTGGAAAAAAGGACAACAAGTTTGGTATTTTGCTGATGCTGAAGTTTTTCATGACCATCAACGTGATAGTGCTAATAAAAATATTTTTAGTAATCACCTAATGCGCATTCATTTAAAATCCTGGTGGCAATATTTTTTGAAATGGGGTTTTAGAGCTAAGCGCTAATATTTATATGAAAAAGATTATTAAAGCGATTTTGCCAGTAGCGGGATTTGGAACAAGATTTTTGCCAGCAACCAAAGCCCAGCCAAAGGAAATGTTGCCAGTAGTTGATAAACCAGTTATTCAATATTTAGTGGAGGAGGCAGTGAAATCAGGGATTGAAGAAGTTATTTTTGTGACTGGTCGTGGTAAGAGGGCGATTGAAGATCATTTTGATTATTCTTTTGAATTATCAAAAACTTTAGTGGAAAAAAATAAGTTAGACTTGGTTAAAAAAGTGCAGGCGATTGAAAATCTGGCTAAGTTTTCCTATGTTCGCCAACCATTGCCTTTGGGTGATGGTCACGCGATCAAGTGCGCTGCTCATCTCGTTGAAGATGATGAGGCAGTTTTGATTATGTTTGGCGATACCCTTTATGATTCAATTATTCCGCCGTCAAAACAAATTATTGATTTGTATGAAAAATATCAGGCGCCAGTTATTGGTTTATCAGAAATTGCCCCAGAAGATGTGAATAAATTTGGTGTTATTCGTGGGGAAGATTTGGGCGATGGCAATTTTTTAATTAAAGAATTTGTCGAAAAACCGGCGATTGGTGAAGCCCCCTCGAATTTGGCAGCTGTGGGTTTGTATGTAATAACTCCTGAAATATTCCAAATAATCAATACTATGGATTCGGGAAAATCTGGCGAAATTCGTCTCGCTGATGCTTTTGATATTTTATTGGCTAGTGGCAAACCACTTTATGGAAAAAAATTAGAAGGGGAGTGGTTGGATACGGGAAATAAATTTAATTTTATTAAAGCAACTTTGAAATTTGGCTTGAAGGATGAGGAGATTGGCAGTGATTTGAAAAAATTAATTATTTCATTAGCTGGAGATTTAAATAAATAAAAATAAAAAATAATTTTTTAACAATTAAATAAAAAACTGGGAGGATAAAATGATCAACAAAATTATCGATCTTTGCGCACAACCGTTTACCCCGGACTTCTTTTGGAGAACCGAGGAGCATCACCAACAAGGATTTTGGGAGTTTGATGTCAGAAAAATTTCTCTTTATTTTTCTGAAAAACAGAAAGAAGGGGTGATTAAATGGGACGAATGGCGGACTGACCTGGCAGGGAAGTTTGCTTTTAATGCTAATGTCCTTGATTTTTTACTGGAAAACCAGTATTTGATTCCGGAAGCCTGGAAGAGTATTAAGGTATTCTTTTGGGGGACGATTTATCGTCATTTCGGTTCCGATTTGCGGGTACGCTATTTGTATTTTGCCGATGGAATTTGGCAATGGGGATTTGCTTGGGTGCTTGATGAATTTAATGTCGATTGCCAGGTTGCTACTTTAAAACTATGATATTTTAACTCTTTAAACTTTACTCATTCTTTTCAAGCTCACTTTACTTTAAGTAAATTGAGCTTGTTTTTTTTAAGTAAAATTTTTCTCAACAAAAAACCATCTCACTAAAAGATGGTTTTTTAAAAATATATTGTTTGCTAGTAATTTATTGCACTTCAATCTTCTGCCAGCTCATTATTCCGTTAGTTTCTGCTTGGAAATAAAGAGTCTTAGCTTTTTCATCAAGTCTTGGTTGGCTAATTTTGCTTCCTTCAAGTAGTTTGGTGATTCTTCCGCTTCCTTCATAGAGGTCAATGGAGTTAATACTTGTTTCGGTTGTATAGATTAAATATTTTTTCTTTTTACTCCAGGCAAGGCCAGTAATTTTTTCACTAATTCTGGTAACTAGCCAGCGACTATTATTTTTGAGGTCATAATGAGTAATTTCAAAATCACCAGCAATCAACAACTTTTCGTCTTCAAGCCAATTCCAATAACGCACACTATTAATTGCAGTCCCACGTGGGCTCAGAGTTTTGCTATCAAAAAGAAAAAGATTTTGTCCGTCTGGGTTATAGGCAGCAATAACATTATTTTGATTTGATGAAAGTTGATATTTCCAAGAACTTGGCAAATTAATTTTTGTGTTGATGGTATTTGTTTTTAAATTATAATTTCGTAGTTCAATTCGGGAATCATTTTTTGCAGTGACAAATAAGGCTTCTTCAATGGGTAAATAATCTAAATACTCTTCTTGGTTTATTTTTTCATCTAGAATGATTGAGATCTCTTCATTCTTTTGATTATAAGAACTGATTTGTCCATTTTTTTTAAAGAAAAAAAGGAAATTATTTTCAGTTTTTATTTTTTCAGATTTTCCAATTTTGCTTTCTAAATTTTTTAAAATCTCCTCATTCTCAAGATCGCCACTAAGATTGATTAAACAAGAGTCAGCCATTAATTTTTCGGCTTCGGTCGGGATACAGCGTTTAAAGAGCACAATATTTTCGGCATAAGTACTTTGTCCACCATAAATCATCATTTTCTTTTCCCAGGGCCAATAACCATCGAGCTTAATTTCAACCAAGTATTCTTTTGGTAAAAGATTTTTTACTTTTGCTGGGGTTGTTGCATAATCACCAAAAATAATACTGCCACTAGATTTTGCTTGTTTCCCATCCAAATAAATATCTGCCCCTTTTGGAGTGCTTGCTAATATTAAGGTGCCAGTTTTTTGCAAAACTCTTCCTTTCAGAGCTCTAGCAAAATCCAAACGGTATCCGGCAGCATAGAGGGATAATAAAAAAGTTGCTACGATAAATAGTAAAACAAAAAAGAAAAACATGGCATCACGTAGCTTTTTATTCATATTTTTTATTCAAAAACCTTAATATCTGCACCAAGAGCATTTAATCTTTCGTAGAGATTTTCATAGCCACGATCAATTGGATAGGAGTTACGTAGGACCGATTTTCCTTTGGCGGCAAGCATACAGATTAAAAGATTGATTGATGGTCGAAGGGCAGGTGGACAAACCATTTCGTTTGGTTTAAGAACACTAATACCTCTTACCATCACTCGATGAGGATCCATAAGAGTGATATCCGCGCCAAGACGGTTTAGTTCTGCGTAGTAGATGGCTCGATTTTCATAAACCCAGTCATGCACCAGAGTTTGCCCTTCAGCTTGAGTAAGAATTGGAACAAAAAGGGGCAGATTATCAATGTTTAGTCCGGGATAGGGGTTTGGATGAATTTTGTCTGGCAAGGCCTTTAGTTTTGATGGAATCACTTCAATATCTACTAAATCAAAAAAATTATTTTTTGATTTATAAATTTTTCCAATCTTTAGTTTTTGGCCCATTACTTTTAATTTCTCAATTTCTAGACTGAGAAAGTCAATTGGGCAGCCAACGATCTTTAAATGAGAGTGCGTAGTAATTGCTAGGGAAATAAAAGCCATTGATTCAATTGGGTCGGGCATGATTGAATAATTTTCGGCTGGTTTTAATTTTTTGATGCCAATAATTTTGAGACGATTGATTCCAGACCATTCAATATTAGCGCCTGCTGCTTTTAGATAACAAATTAAGTCCTGGACCATGTAGTTAGAAGAGGCAAAATTTATTTCTGTGATCCCATTTGTTAAAACGGCGGCCATGATTGTATTTTCGGTCGCAGTATCCCCACTTTCATACATCGTGAAGGACGCTGCCTTTTTTTTGCTGGCATCAACTTGATATTCATTAATCGTTTCTTTGATTTTTATCCCCATTTCTTTCATGGCGATCAGATATGGGTTAACAGTTCTTTTTCCAAGATTACAACCCCCAGATTTTGGCAAGGAGAAAATCTTTAATTCAGAAGAAAGAGCGCCCATCAAGAGGAGGGCAGAGCGAGTTTTTAAAAAAGCTTCGCGATCGATTTCTTTGATTTTTAGGTTCCCATCATTAATAATTTCCAGATGTCTTCCTTTTTCCCAGCTAATTTTTAGACCAATTGAGGTCAGAACCTCAATAATACGGTGAACCTCCTCGATCATTGGTACATTACTCAGAATCGTTTTTCCTTCAATCATTGCCGTGGCACAAAGAATCGCTACAGCTGAATTTTTAGCTGAATTTACATCAATTTTACCACTTAGAGTTTTACCTCCATTTATTATTAAATTTGCCATAAAATTGTTGAGCTTCCGTATTAGACGGATTTGTAGCTTAATTTATATCCATCATATCCTATTTGTTGACATTTTTCAAATATCTGCTATATTTAGAAAGTAATCAGGAATTCTCTGATTTTTTTAATGAATATTTCTATCAAACTTATGAAGATCGCAATTATTAAAACTGGTGGCAAGCAATACAAAGTTAAGGAAGGCCAGGTTGTAAAAATTGAAAAACTAGAATTAGCAGGAGGCGCTTCTGTTAGTTTTGATACCCTTTTAGTAGCCGATGGTAATGGTGAAACAGTTGAAGTTGGAAAACCTTCTTTGGGAGAGCGAGTTTCTGGTGAGGTTTTGAAAACAGAGAAACAGGACAAAGTTTTGGTAGTAAAATACAAAAACAAGACTAGATACAAAAAAACAGTTGGTCATCGTCAGCAAATGACTAGCGTGATGATCAATAAAATCGCTTAAATTATCAATTTCAAATCTTTTTTAAAAACCCGCTTTTTAGCGGGTTTTTTGTTGGGTGACTTGTTTTTTTAACACTCATTTCGATATTTTAAGGCATTAGTGATCGTCATTTCATCTGCATACTCTAAATTTGCGCCAGAGGGCAAGCCTCTTGCTAAGCGGGTGAGTCGAACATTCTTTTCTCGGAGGATTTTGACTAAATATAGAGATGTTGCCTCTCCCTCGATGGTGGGATCAAAGGCTAGAATGATTTCTTCAATCGCTTCTTGCTCTAGTTTTTTTAATAATTCGCGAATTCTTAGCTTTTCTGGCCCCACACCCTCCACGGTATCGATTAGACCACCCAGAATGAAATAACGGCCATTATATTGCCTTGTCGCTTCAATAGCAGCCAATTCTCGGCTGTCAGCGATTAAACAAAGGGTCTTTTGGTCTCGGTTCTTGTCCAGACAGACTGGGCAAGAGCTTTTTTCAGCAATATTTCCGCATGATTGGCAGATAATTGTTTTTTCTTTTAGTTCTCCAAGCCGAAGGGAAAATTCTTTAGTTAGTGATTCTGGCTGATCTAAAAGAAAAAAAGCATAACGTTCGGCAGTTTTTGGGCCAACTCCTGGTAATTTTGCCAGCATTTCGATTAATTTTTGGATTGCTTCCGGATATCTCATTTGACATTAATTAGTTTATATATTATGATTATTTTTCGTTCTTATATAATAACAAAATAACTAATTAAAAAAAAGAAAGGAAAAAGAAAGGAATGGAAAAAGGATTTGTTTGTGTTGCGTTGCCAGGTGGTTTTCAGGAATGTTTTCCGGCGGTATTTTTTTCAAAAAATCGAATTTTTAAAACAAGAATTCGTAGACCGGAGGAATTAAAACCAGGAGATAAAATCATTTATCTAGGCACAAGAAGACAAAAAAATAAAGTAGTTAATCAGCATGGCTGGAGGGCAGATAAAATGCTGATAAAAAAACAGCGATATTCAGTGGTTAATAATAATAACAAGGCGGACGAAGTTTTATACGCTCATGTTAATTAATATGTAATTGCTACAAAAAAAGCCAGTATCAATAAGGATACTGGCTTTTCTATTTTTTTAAATCTTTATTTCATGAGTCCGTCTAAACCACCCATATCTTGAAGTTTTTTAGCCATCATTCTTTGAGCTTTCTTAATCGCTTCATTGGTGATATTTTTTAAGGCGTCTTCTTGGGAGCTTTTTGAAAGAGTTTCATTTAAAGAGAAACTCATCACCTCCATATTTCCATTAATTACAATTTTGACACCATTTTTTTCTTCCGTAAAAACTTCTCCCGCTAAAGCCGTTTGCATGACTTTTGCTTGATCACGTAAATCCTTGATTTGTTTGAGCTTGTTAAACATAAAGTTATTTTTTAAAATTAAAATTCAATATTATTATTAATTCCGCCATCAATTTGTTTGGCAAGATTCTTAAAACTAACAGTAGTTTCATCAAAGAAGAGGTCGACTTTTCCAGTTGGACCATTTCGATGTTTGGCAATGTGAATTTCTGCTCGATGTCTTTCATCCATTGGCAGATCTTGAGGATTGAAACTGCGATCAGCCGCTTTACGGTAAATAAACATCACGATATCAGCATCCTGCTCAATTGATCCAGAGTCACGCAAGTGAGATAATTTTGGGATTGCTGGACTAGTGGCTTCCACGGCTCGAGAGAGCTGAGCGAGCGCTAAAACAGGAACATTGAGTTCGCGAGCAATTCCTTTTAGACCACGACTAATTTCTGCGATTTCTTGAACTCGATTATCACCATATTTTCCTCGTCCTTCCATAAGCTGCAAATAGTCAACCATGATCAAACCAAGACCTTTTTCCATTTGGAGGCGACGAGCTTTGGCTCGGATTTCCATAATTGAAAGAGTACTGGAGTCATCGATATAAATTGGTGCTTCAGCTAATTGTCCCATAGCAGCGCCAATTTTCGCAAAATCATTATCTTCTTCTTTGTCTGATAAATTTCCGGTTCTCATTTTCCATAAACTAACATTAGCCTGGGAGCAGAGCAGGCGGTCGACAAGTTGCTCCTTACTCATTTCCAGCGAAAATATTCCCACCCCTTGTTTGGTTTTAATGGCAGTTTGACGAGCAATATCAAGCGCAAAGGAAGTTTTTCCAACCGAAGGACGAGCAGCTAAAATAATGAGATCAGATTTTTGCAAGCCAGCAAGAAGATTATCAAGATCAGTGAAGCCAGTCGGTAAGCCGCGCAATTTTCCTCCTTTTTTGTGTAATTCATCAATACGATCAAAGGCAGCGGTGAGGAGGTTATCAATTGGCATGAAGGAGTTCTTGAGATATTTCCTTGAAACACCAAAAATCTTTTGTTCAGTGGCATCGAGAACTTCGTCGATATCACTTTCTTCGTCAAACCCCATTTTCATTATTTCGCCAGCTGCTTGTTGAAGGCGGCGCAGGGTGGATTTTTTTTGAATGATGTTAGCGTAATAAGAAACATTTGCCGAGGTTGCAACAGCGTTGCTTAGTTGAGCAAGAAAAGCTCTGCCGCCAATTTTGCTTAGTTGTTTTTTTTCTTCGAGTCGATTGGCGAGGGTGATAACATCAATTGGTTCTTGGTTATTATAAAGCTCACGAATTACCTCATAAACAAATTTATGAGCATCTTTATAAAAATCATCTGGCATGATTTGATCAACAACTTTGATAATTGAGTCCTTGTCAATCAAAAGACTGCCAAGAAGGGATTGTTCCGCTTCCAGGCTTTGAGGTGGTATTTTTTCTAAGATATTTTTATTTTCTTCAGTCATATTTTTGTTCTTCCATTTTAACCGACTAAGCCCTTTTTATCAAGGGAAATTTAAACACAGGATATCAACGGTTTATCCACCGTCCTGCTTGACAATCTGATATTTTTTAGATACCTTTTGAGAATACTTTAATAATAACTAATAAAAAAAGGGGAAGTAATGGAAGAACAAGTGAGCCTAATTGATCAGGAAAAAGAACTTGATCAACTTTTAGAAAACGAATCGCTGACTAGAGCGTTATTAATGTTTCTGGACTTAAAAATAGTTCATGAGCTATTAGAAATTTCTTTGTCAGAATTAAATGAACCACCGTATCAAAAGGAGTTTGATGATCAAAGTTTTGGCGAATTACCAGATGGTTTGAAAAAACTTTATCAGTTAATTTATTTAAAAACTTTAGAAAAAGCTACTTTTGATGAAGTTTTTTCTTGTGATGGTGGTTGTTTGGAAAAACTCGGTCGCTTGCGAAACGAGCTTGTTCTATTGCCAGCGCTATTTGAAAATTTAGTGCATGGGGCTTGTGAAGTTCCTTGGGATGTGAATTTTGTCATTTCAAGTGATTGGCAAGTAATTGAAGACCAGTAAAACAAAAAACCGGGGAATAAAATTCCTCGGTTTTCTTTTTTTCTGAGCCGCCTGTCGGGCTCGGACCGACGACCTGCTGTTTACAAAACAGCTGCTCTACCAGCTGAGCTAAGACGGCAATAAAATAAATATATAGGATTTAAGATTATTTATCAAGAGGGGGTCAAAAAGAACAAAAAACCGAAATAAAACGGTTTTTTATTTGTGCGCCCAGCAGGACTCGAACCTGCGACCTTATCCTTAAAAGGGATCTGCTCTACCAACTGAGCTATGAGCGCTTGTTTTTTTAGATTTTAAAAACAATTTGATAATATCAAACTAATTTCACTTTGACAAGTGGTTCTTTGACTTTTATACTATTAGTCATGAATTATCATTTTTTTATTCAATCACTTGGCTGCAAAGTTAATCAATATGACGGGGCATCCCTAGCCTCTGATTTAGAAGAATTAGGCTTTGAAAAATCGAAAGAAACTCCAGACCTGGTAATCTTAAATACTTGCACGGTCACCAAAAACGCGATTGCTAAGGATCGCTATTTTTTGAGTTTTTTGAAGAAAAAATACCCAAACGCCAAATTAGTAGTAATGGGTTGCTGGCCCCAAACTGCTCAGAAAAAAATAGATTTTTTTGATTCCGAGGGGGTTTTTTGGTGGGGAGTTGGAAAAAGGGAAGAGTTTTTAGTTCATCTTCAAAAATGGTTTAATTTGGATGGGAAAAAAATCTCCACTCCTAATAGTGGGCTAGCTTTAACTGACGATTGGTCTCGTTATTTTTTAAAGGTTGGTGATGGTTGTAATCAGTTTTGTTCTTATTGTCTGATTCCTTATGCTCGTGGTCCGATTAAAAGTCGCCAGCTGGTTGATCTGGTTTCTGAAACCAAGCGAGCTCTAGATCTCGGCTTGAAGGAAATAGTTTTGACTGGTATTCATTTGGGGCGCTATGGTCAGGATTTTTTAAATACTAAGACCTCTTTGGGTGATTTATTGAGGGCTCTTTTGTTGTTACCGGGATTAGGCCGCTTGCGTTTGAGTTCTATTGAAATTAATGAAGTGGATGATGAGTTAATTGAGTTAATCAAAAATAATCCTCAGATTTGTCGTCATCTACATATTTCACTTCAGTCAGGTTGTGATAAAATTTTAAAATTAATGCGACGTCCTTATGGGACAGATTATTTTTTAGAAAGAATCAAGCTAATTAGAAGGGAATTGCCAGACATTTCTTTAACCACTGATGTTATTGTTGGCTTTCCAGGAGAGACGAAGGAGGATTTTTTGCTTACCAAAAAATTTATTCAAGATCTTGGTTTTAGTAAAATTCATGTTTTTCCATTTTCTGCTCACGAGAAGACTCTCGCTTTTTCGATGGCTGATCAAGTTGAAATTTTGGAAAGAAAGCGGCGAGCACAAGAGTTAAGAGATTTATCAAAAGAATTAGAAAATAATTACCAGGAAAAAATCTTAGCTTTATTTCAAGGAAAAGAATTGTTAGTTGTTTTGGAGGCGCTAATTGGTGAAAAAATTCGTCTGAAAACCGAATATCATTTTGATTTATTTTTACCAATTTTATCTTTTAATTTATCCAAAGGTGAGCTTCGTGATAAAATTGGTCAAATTTTAACAGTAAAGATTGATTGACATTCTTCTATTTTTTGTCTAAGGTGTTGTTAACAAAAACTTAATATCATGAATAAAAAAGTAATAAATTTTTTTAGAAAATTATTTGGTGTTAACCAAGATGTTAGTGCTCTGCCGAAACCACCGGATGGTAGAATAATTAAAAAAAATAAAAACTTTTACAAAAAACGTTAATCAAAAAAAACACTAACCAAAAAGCCCTTCATGGAAATGAAGGGCTTCTTAATTTTTAATTAATAAAAAAAGGAGATTATTCTCCTTGTTCTATGTTTTTGATTAGAATTATTTCTAAATCATGATTATCTTTTTCGGGTTCAATACTGTAAGTCAAATGAGTTTTAGTTTTTAAGATATGAGCAGGAAATTGTTCACTTAGAAAAATTTTTTCTAATCTTTCTATATCATTTTTATTTTCTTTCCCCGGAAAAATATCTTTTAATTCCGTGACTGTGGTCATTACTTTTTTCATTTTTTCTGATTTTAAATTACTGTTTTTGTTTTTATATTAAGCTTTTTTTCTTATTTTGTCAACAACGATCTCCTTGTTTTTTTATTAATTTTAAGCTAAATTGTATTCTAGATGACTCAAAAAAAAGCATTAGAAATTATTAAAACTGGGCAAAATATTTTTTTGACCGGCCCGGCGGGCTGTGGCAAAACTTTTTTGTTAAATAAATATCTCGAATACTTAAAAGAGAAAAAGATTAGCGTTGGGATTACTGCGTCGACTGGAATTGCCGCTACTCATTTGGATGGCAGAACTATTCATTCTTGGTGTGGAATTGGAATTGAAGACAAGCTAGATCACAGAAAATTAAAAAAAATTTTAAGTAACAAACAGACCACCGAGCGTGTTCGATCGGCTCAAGTTTTAATTATTGATGAAATCTCAATGCTTGATGCGAAACGTTTTGATCTGATCGATACAGTTTGTCGAGCAATTAAGGGTGATCTTCGTTCTTTTGGTGGTTTGCAAATTATTCTCTGTGGAGATTTTTTTCAGTTACCACCAATTCGTCAAAACAATAATCAGGAATTAGCAGTTTTTGAATCAGAAACGTGGCAGGATTTGGAGATTAGAACTTGCTATTTAGAGGAGCAATTTCGTCAAGAAGATCCTCGTTTTTCGAAAATCCTTAATAATATCAGGGCCAACAAAGATCTTGATCAAGCTCTTGATGTTTTAGCAGAGAGATTGGAGATTGAATTAGATTTGCCGGTGAAGCCAATTAAGCTTTTTACTCACAACCAAAAAGTTGATTCCCATAATCTCTTAGAACTCGAAAGACTTTCCACTCGTTCAGTTTTTTTTGAAATGAAATCTTATGGGCCAGCTAGTCTGGTTAAAAAAATAAAAGATGGCTGCTTGGCTCCAGATCGACTAGAACTAAAAGTTGGAGCGACAGTGATGTTTGTGAGAAATAATTTTGTTCGAGGTTTTGTTAATGGAACAATTGGTGAGGTTGTGGCTTTTGATGAAGAAAACTTTCCGATTGTTAAAACTTTACGGGGCGCCTTAATCATTGCTCGTCCAGAAATGTGGAAGATTGGTGAGGATGGCGAAGTTCTGGCCTCTCTTTCGCAAATTCCCCTTCGCTTAGCCTGGGCTATCACTATTCATAAAAGCCAGGGGATGAGCTTGGATTGTGCTGAAATTGATTTGAGTCAATCTTTTGAATTTGGGATGGGTTATGTTGCTCTTTCTAGGGTTAGATCTCTCTCGGGAATTAGATTGCTTGGAATTAATCGCCTAGCTTTAAAAGTTGACGAGAAAGCGATTAAGCTTGATCAAGTTTTGCGTAAAAAATCTAAAAAAGATTTAGCTTGGTTTGAAGGCTTGAAAGCAAATGAGCGCCAAGTTTTGTTTGATTCTTTTTTGAAGAATCAAAATAAGGGTTTATTATAAAAATATGTTTAACTTAAATCGTCTTCAGCGGAAGAGGTTATTATTCTTAGTAATCTATTTAGTTTTTTCTTGTCTTTTTGTTTATTTTTTTAGACCAGTTTATCTCGCTTCTATTCTTATTGTTCTTTTACCACCATCTTTACTTAATTTTCTGTGGTTAAGAAAATCTCGTCGGAAGATTTTATTATTTTCCGTTTTGACAACTCTATTATTTGCTCCGCCAGTAGAACTCGCTGCTCGCTTAGCTAATGCCTGGGATGTTCAATCTATTTTACCAAGAATTTTTGGGATCGCTCCTTTGGAAAATTTATTGTTTGCTTTTTTTAATTTTTTTTGGGTGCTATGTTTCTATGAATATTTTAGCGATCGCGATACTAGCGCAAAGATTTCTAAAAGTTTGCGCTGGCTAGTCCTTGCTTATTGTCTTCTGTCGGTTTTAGTTTTTACTCTTTTTTTGTTTGATCGTCGTTTAGTTACTTTTAATTATGCTGGTTTAGCAACAATCATTCTTTTGGTTCCGGGCTTAATTATTTTTAGTCTCAAGCCACAGCTTTTTAAAAAGACAATTTTAACAACTATTTTCTTCTCTTTTCTCTTTTTTGTTTATGAGATTATTTCAATGTTGATTGGGAGTTGGTGGTGGCCAGGCGAGTATTTGTGGCCAGTAAATATTTTTGGTTTAATATTTCCGCTAGATGATGTTATTATTTGGTATTTGATGTCCACCCCAGTTTTAATTGGCGGCTATGAATTTTTTGTTGATGATGGAAAATAAGATTGACTTTTTAAATTCTAAATGCTAATTTTACCTAAATATTAATTGTTCATTTAAAAAAAGGAGGGTATTTATGGACAGGGAATTGCTAATTAAGAAGGCTTTTGTTTCTGTTAAAAAAATTATGGCCAGATATCAAGTCGGGCTTAAATATGAAGAGCAAACAAAAATAATAATCAGCAGCATCATTTATTTGACTTATTTTTTGAAAAATAATGGTGAAAAAGATCTTTTTTGGCTAGAATGGCGAAAGATTAAAGATCACCTTAGGGCATTTGCCTCAGATAGTGATTATAAAAGAGCACAAAAATCTCTTTTTTCTCTCGGCAGACAATGTAAATCCAAGGATGATTTACAAAAAGTTTTTGAGAAAAGATTTTTTCCTGACTTCATTAAATTAAAATTACATCTTATCACTCAAAGAGCAGAGGAAAGAGCTCTTCAGGATTGTTATTTTTATCATCAACCTCGTCATGAAACTTTTTTTTCATGTTCTGATAAAAAACATTAGGCTCAAAAATGAGCAAGAAGGAAAACTATTTCGGTTTTCCTTTTTTATTTTTAATAAATCTTTTGTTTTTTGGTTGTTTTTGTTAAAATATAAGAAATAGCCGGTAAATTGTTTCTTTTTACGGCGTTTAGCGTTTTATTAAAGGAATGGAAAATACTGATGAACAATTAAAGAAAATGATTAACTTGGCTCAAGCTGGCGACTCGCAAGCATTTGCTTCAGTTTATGATTTGTATATTGGAAAGATATACAATTTTATTTTTTATAAAACACTACACCAGCCGTTAGCGGAAGATCTCACTAGTCAAACTTTTCTAAAAGCTTGGAAAAATATTAAGCAATTTCAGAGTGGTAGTTTTTCGGCTTGGCTTTATTCAATTGCTCGCAATTTGGTGATTGATCATTTTCGGGCTCAGAAAGAATTTTTAAATATTGATGATTGTTGGGATTTGCAAGCGAGCGACGATATTTTCAAAGAAGTTGATGATCGTTTAAAAATTGAAAAAATAAAAACTGCTTTCTCACAATTAAATTCCAAGGAACGGGAAATTTTAATTTTACGTTTTTGGCAAGATTTATCATTTAAGGAAATTGCTTTAATTCTTCAAAAAAATGAAGGAGCGGTTAAAATGTCTTTTGGACGAGCAGTGAATGCTTTAAAAAAAGAAATGCCTTTGGAGTTATTTATTTTAGCTCCTCTAATTTTAAATTTATGGAAAAAAATCAACTAGACTTTTTGCTAGAGGAGTTGTATGAAATTGATCCAGGTCTCAGGGAACATGGCGATAATTTGCGTCAGTTAGTTTTGGAATTGTTAAAAACAAAACCAGACACCAAATTTAATCAAGAGTTGGCCGCTCGTTTACGACAAAAGATTTTAGAAAAAATCAGCACTCCAGAAAAAGCTTTTGATTTTTCTTCTTTTTTAGTTTCAAGAAGATGGCAAGTAGTTTTTGGTATTTTTATAGTTTGTATTTTTTCAGTAATGACAGTAGTCACTTTGCATTTTTCAAAAAATATCCCAGTGAAATCAGATCTTTACTTGGCAAATAAAATTAATGATTCTCAAAAAGTAGTTCGCTTAGAGAAGGGAGCTTTTGGTTCTTTGGGAAAACTGAATACTCCTGATAATTTCCAGGAGCCAGAACTTGGTCGTGTCGCTCAAACTCCTCTAGCACGAAGCCTCACTCCAGTTGTTAGTATGGCGGAAGATTTTTCTGGTAATCCGGTTACTGGCAGTGAATTAATGCCTATTTATTATGGAGTGCAATATGTTTATGGTGGTGAAAAATTCGAATTATCGGATCGGACTGGTCTCGTTTTTCGTCGGGTTAAGGGGGATGGATTTTTAGCTAAGTCCCTGGCAGAATCTTTAAAGAATGCTAATTTTGAAGGAGTAGATTTGAATACTTTCAAAAATTTAACAATAACCAATCTTTCTTTTGTTGAAAATATTGATTCAGGATTAATGATCAACTTCGATTTTAATAATGATAATTTTTACTTTTCGGAAAATTGGGAGAAGTGGCAGGTTGCTAATAGGACGTCTTGCTCTGCTGGATTGGATTGTGCCGAGACTGCTAGATTGAACTTAAAAGAGTTTCCAGAAGATAATTTTTTAATTGAAAAGGCTAACACTTTTTTTAGTACTCACGGAATTAGCTTGGAGCACTATGGTCAGCCAATTGTTGATAACTCTTGGCGTTCTAGCTTAACAACTTCTAGTAATCAAGATGATTTTATTTTTCCGGAATATTCTTCTTTGGTCTTTCCACTTCTAATTGGTGATCAGAAAGAAGTGGTATATGAGCAAGGCGGGAGCTATGCTGGCATTAAAGTTTTAATTAATCTTTCAAAAAATATTGTTTCGAATGTTTCCGGTTTATCTCCTTATCGTTATGAATCCTCGGAATATGACTTAATCAATGATTCGGAGCGCTTAATTAGTGCAGCAGAAAATTCTCATCGTTCTCAGGGGTATTATCGACAAGAAAAAGTTAATCAAGTAATTTTAGATACCCCAAGAAAGGTTTATTTGCAAACTTGGTTTTATGAAAATAATAAAAACGAAGAATTACTGATTCCAGCCTTGTTGTTCCCAGTTAAAGGCGAAAAGTCATTTTACTCTTCTCAGCAGATTATTGTACCTCTGGTGAGGGAAGTTTTTGAGAATTGGAATAATAATGGACAGCTGAGACAAGTTTCTCCGGCTAGTTCTGGCGGTGTTATGGAGACCATGCCTAGTTATAGATAGCTTAGTAATCCTTAAAAAAGCTCGTCATTTTCCTGTTCGAGCTTTTTTGTTTGCAAAATTTTTTGGATTGTTTTATTATATCAATATAAATTGATTATAAAAATATGACTACAAACTGTTTAGATAGGAAGCTCATCAACAACACCGCCAATCTTCTACCATTCTTAAAAATAATTAGTGACGGTAATCGTCTTAAAATATTATGCCTTTTAAAGGGCGGGGAACGTTGCGTTTGTGATCTTTATGAGAATCTAGATTTAGCCCAAAACTTAGTTTCTAGTCATTTGAAGATTCTAAAAGATTTTGGTTTAATTGAGGTTCGACAAGAAGGAAAGAAAAATTATTATCGAATTAATTTAAAGTCATTTAAAGTCCATAATCTTTTATTAGTAAATTTTTTTAAAAATTATGAATAAAAAAATAATTTTTTACTACCTGAGATGTTGGCCAAGAATTTTAGTGGTTGAGTTAATTAGAATATATCAAAAAACTTTATCCCCAGATCATGGACCACTCCGCAATCTTCATCCCCATGGATTTTGTCGTTTTCATCCGACCTGCTCTCAGTATGGCTTAGAAGCAATTTCTAAGTATGGAATTTTTAAAGGGGGGCTATTAGCTGCTTATCGAGTTGTTCGTTGCAATCCTTGGAATAAAGGCGGGATTGATGAATTGAAATAATAAATTATTAAAATTAAAAAATATGGAAATTACTTATTTAAAATCAAACCAAGAGTTTGAAGATTTCAAAAATAATGAAGAAATTTTAGTGGTCGATTTTTATTCAACTGAATGTCCGCCATGCGAGAAGCTAGCGCCAATTTATGAAAAAGCTGCTAAAATTTTTCCCAATCTGAAGTTTTTGAAAATTTTACGACAAGACTTTCGATCTTTGGCAGAATCTCTTGGTGTTAGCGGTTCGCCAACAGTTTTATTTTTTAAGAATGGCAGTTTGCTGGAACAAAGATTAGCTGGCGAAATTCAGGAAGCGGAGTTAGTTAATATTCTCGAATCAATTAGCGGCGAGAAAGCTCTGGTGGTAGAAAATGATCAAAAAATTAGAGAATATGACTTGTGTATTATTGGCAATGGACCAGCGGGAATGACTGCTGCGGTCTATGCTGCTCGTTACAAAATTGATCAATTATTAGTTGGTGATTTGCCTGGAGGTTTAATGACCTCATCACACAAAATTTGTAACTTTCCTTCCGAGATAGAAATTTCTGGCATGGATTTGAGTCAAAAAATGGCTGAACAGGTGAATGCCCTTGAGGTGCCTCAAATTTCAGGGCGAGTAGAACTTATTACTAAAGAAAATAATTCATTTATTTTGAAGCTTTTTGGTGGTGAGATCATTAAAACAAAGACCTTGTTGATTGCCACCGGGACCAAGCATCGTCATTTGAATTTACCCAAAGAAGATTCTTTCGTTGGTAGGGGATTGTCTTATTGTGCTACTTGTGACGCGATGTTTTATCGCAACAAAACTGTTGCAGTGATTGGTGGTGGAGATAGTGCAAATACCGCTTCTTTATATTTAGGGGAGGTAGCAGAAAAAGTTTATCAGATTTATCGTGGAGATAGTTTGCGTGGTGAAACTGCTTGGATTGATCAAATTAAAGCTAATCCAAAAATTAACGTTCTTTATAGCACACAGGTTCTTGAATTACTTGGTGATGATCGTTTGAGTGGTATCAAAATTGATCGTGAATTTGAAGGGAGCAATGAATTGTTAATTGATGGTATTTTTGTAGAGATTGGTTCTGAACCAGATTTGAGTTTAATTAATCAACTGTCTCTAGATACTGATCGCGGTCATTATATTATTACGCAAGAGGATCAAGGAACTAGTTGCCTAGGGGTTTTTGCGGCTGGTGATATTACTACTGGATCCGATTCTTTTCGACAAATTATTACCGCTTGTTCAGAGGGAGCGATTGCTGCTCAAAGTATTTTTAAATATCTGCAAGTAAATAAAAAATAAAATTATGAATAATTTTTTTAGTAAAATTATTGGAAGACATTTATTTTTTGTCTGTCTTGGGTTACTGATTTTTCCTAGTTTAGTGGCTGCTCAAGAATGTCCATTGGGTCGAGTTAATGATCCAGCTCCTGGAGCTTGCGGCCTTTATCTCGATCAAGATAAAAATTCAATTTGTGATTTATCAGAATCAGAAAAAACTACTTGTGATAATCAACTAAGTAAAACAGACTCAGTTTTTGTTGAGGAAGTTAATTCATTAAAACCAGTTGATCATCGGCTCGGTTTAATCACCATTGTACTGCTTATCGCTTATTTTATTAGTTTATTTTTATTAAATCAGAAAAAAATATCAATCATTAAACATCGAAAAATTTGGAATTGGTTGTTATTAATTTTCTTTATTCCAACCGCAATCACTAGTATCGTATTAGCACTGATTATTGAATTTGGCTGGCAAATAAAATTTCCAGTAGATTTAAGTTATTGGCATTTTGTTTTTGGTTGGGCTTTTTTAGTAGTTTCCTTTTTTCATATCTTTTGGCATCTGCGTTATTATTTTAAAAAAATATCGAAAATAAAATGAGTTGCTAAACAAAATTTTTTCTAGAAAAAAAGGATGATTAATCAATCATCCTTTTTGTGAGTAGCTAAATCTAATAATTTTTTAGCAAAAATTTTCTGGCCTTTTTCGATATTTTCCTTATTTTCTTTTTTTGATAATTTAAAAGGTTTGCCTAAGTAAATATCAACTTTCTTCCAAAATTTCGGTAATTTTGTTCCTCTAGGCATTGCTTCTTCTGTCCCTTTAACCCAAGCAGCAATGATTAAGCAGTGTGACTTAATTGCCATTCTCACAGCCATTGGCCCTATTGGTCTTAATTGATCCCCATTTTTTGTAGAAAGAAGAACTTGATCAACTGGACAAGAACTGGTGCGACCTCCCTCGGGGTGAATAATGACAATCCGTCCTCTTTTTAAAATACGGATCGCTTTCGAACAGGCGATGGCGCATAATCTTTTATTGCTTCTATTAAAAAAAATAAATCTTTCTTTAAAAATTGACCAATACCATTTATTAAAATTATTAAAATCAGGACAACTGTAAGGAAAATACTTGAAGGGATTTCGAACAATATAAATAACAAAGATGTAACCGAGAATCAGTGGCTCGTAAAAACTTGGATGATTAGCAATTAGTAGTAGTCCTGATTGGTGGCCATTGTTTTTATATTTTTTGATTGGTAATTTTGGCAAATTATTTTTGCCGTGAATTTTTAAGATTCCCAGTACTTCTAGGGTACCAAAAAAGAGAACTAATAGAATTATTGTTGGTAAAATTAGGGTCAAGAAAAAAAGAAGATCTCTAAGCCTGGTTATTTTTTTCATTTTTTTATTATTTTCTAATGTTAAGATACAGTGATTTGTAGGGATAAATTAACATAAACTCAGATTTTTTGCAAGTCACACTATTGACAATTATTGAAAAAGATAATAAAATCTATGAACATAAATTATTTAACAATATGGTAAAAAAAATGAGAAATAGCCAAAAAATGAAAGTAGTTTTTTGGCATAATGATTTTAATGACGGCACTAGATCTCATCATTTCTTTGGAAAAGATGGTTCAGTTTTTGAAAAAGTATTAAAGATGTTGCCAACAGGAACGACTTTAAGTTGGAAGTTCCATGGTGGATTTATTACTAATGAGCGAACAACGCTTTTAAAGCGGATTGCCGAAGCAGATGTTTTTATTGCCGCCTATCCATGGAATATGGATATGAATAATCAGGAAATGCATTATTCCGAAGCGGCGCAATCTTTATTAAGTGTACTTCAACCACTTAAGAAAAAAAATAAAAAATTAAAAATTTTTTTCTTGACTCAGCCGACTTTATTTGTGGAAGAATATAATGAGCTTGGAGAAGTGTTGACAGATATTCATGATTCCAAATTTTATGAATATTTTAAGAAGTAAAATTTTGCCGTTATCTTGAAAAGGATGACGGTTTTTTAAATCACTGGTTTATCGTATTGAAAAAATTTAGGCCACCTGATTAATAATTAAGGGTTTGGTGCTATAATCTTAAGATGAGACAAAAAACAAAAAATTTAATTATCTGTTTGGTGATCAGCGGGATCTCACTACTAGTGGTGTTTGGTTGGTTTTTAATAGCTCAAGCGCCAGAGGGGCAAATACTAAAAAAAGTTGTTAGCTTTAAGATGCCAGGAGAAAAAGGAGTTAATTCTCATTTAGCAGCAGTACCAGAAAACCAAAAAATTGAATTTATTTTTGGTGGTGATGTGATGTTGTCCCGGCAAGTCAATGCGAAGATCATGACTCATCAGGACTATTCTTGGCCTTTCTTAAAAATTGCGGATTTCTTGAATAAGGCTGATTTCACAGTTGTGAATCTCGAATCGCCTTTCGTGGTTTCTAGTAGCTACGAAGTACCAACTGGCTCATTCTTGTTTAAGGCTAATCCGGAATCAGTTGCTGGTTTATCTAGAGCTGGAGTTGATTTAGTTTCCTTGGCTAATAATCATATTCTTAATCAAGGCGCTCAAGGTTTGGCTGATTCTTTTAAAATTTTAGCTGAGCAGGGAATTAAGTATGTTGGTGCTGGTCAAAATTTGGCAGAAGCTCATCGTGGAGAAGTTGTTATTATTAAGGGGCAAAAATTTGGTTTTTTAGCTTATGCCTATCCCGATGACGCTTCAGTAGCCGGAGATAACAAGGCGGGAATAGCTAATTTAGATTTAGAAAAAATGAGAAATGATGTTTCCAAATTAAAAGATCAAGGAATATTTGTGATAGTAATGATGCACGCCGGAACAGAATATACTACCAAGCCAAACCAACAGCAAATAATTTTTGCTCGGGCAGCAATTGATGCTGGTGCCGAAGCGGTGATTGGCCATCATCCTCATTGGCCTCAAACTTTTGAATTTTATCAAGACAAGCCAATTATTTATTCTCTTGGTAATTTGGTTTTTGATCAAATGTGGTCCAAAGAAACCGCTCAAGGCTTAATCGCTCGAATGTCTTGGCAGTCTGGATGGCAGGGAATTGAATTGATTCCAGTTAAGATTAAGGATTATGGCCAAGTAGAAATAATAACCAATGATGTAGAAAAAAAAGTAATCTTAGAAAAGATTGGCGCTCCGGCAGATGGGGTGATTCAAAGGTAATTTGTTGTTAATTATTTTTTAAAAAATTATGAAGAAAATTAATAGTATTCAAGTTTTAGGATCCGGTTGTTCGACTTGTAAAAAACTTTTTGAATTAACTAAGGAAGTTGCATCTTCTTTGCATCCCGGGGTAGAGGTGGAGTATGTAAATGATTTTCAAAAAATAATTGAACTAGGTGTGATGTCTAGCCCGGTGTTAACAATTAATGGTCAAGCGGTTTTAGTTGGTAATGTTTTTAGTCTTGGGAAAATCAAAGAATTACTTATTGCTAATAGTCAGGAAAAAACAGAGGGAGATATAAACAACCCTTCTGATTGTATTGATTGTTAATTTTTATGTTTTATCCGCTACAATTATTAGCCGATTGGTTAACTTATTCAATTTTTAATATTGCACACGGAACACTGCTGGCTAGTGCGGTTAATTTTTTTATTTTTGATACCTTAAAAATATTTATTCTTCTGTTTGTTATTATTTTTATTGTGTCTTTTATTCGCACTTATTTGCCACCGGAAAAAGTTCGTTTATTTTTGGCAAAGAAAAATAAATTAACTGGTCATATTTTTGCTTCATTGTTAGGAGTAATTACTCCTTTTTGTTCTTGTTCGGCGATTCCTTTATTTTTAGGTTTTGTGGAAGCAGGGGTGCCACTTGGTGTGACCTTTTCTTTTTTAATTGCCTCACCGATGATCAACGAGGTGGCATTGGTTCTACTTTTTGGATTATTTGGTTGGAAGATATTTTTGCTTTATATTTTTAGTGGTTTAATTATTGCTATTATTTCGGGCTTACTGATTGGCCGGATGAAAGTGGAATATTTAGTAGCAGATTTTGTTTGGCAAAATAAATCAAAAAATAATAATATATCGGTGATTAAGATGAGCTTGAAAGAAAGACTGGCTTACTCCCTGAACTATGCGTTAGATATATTTAAAAAAGTTTGGATTTATATTTTGGTCGGCGTTGGATTTGGAGCTTGGATTCATGGTTATGTGCCAGCCGATTTTTTAACTCAATATGCGGGAGCAGACAAATGGTATGCTGTGCCGCTAGCTACTTTGATTGGCATTCCTTTGTATTCCAATGCGGCTGGAGTTATTCCTCTGGTCAGCGCTTTGACTGAAAAGGGTGTGGCAATTGGCACGACACTTGCTTTTATGATGGCGGTTACAGCATTGTCATTACCAGAATTTATGATTTTAAAAAAGGTGATGAAAACTAAATTAATTATTATTTTTGCTTCAATTGTTGGAACGGGAATTATTTTGACCGGATATTTATTTAATTTAATTTTGAAATAAAGCTACAGGAAGAATAATAAAGAGAAAAAAATATGATGTTGTAATACAATCAAAATTCTCTTCAGGTCAAAAAATTTATTATTAAAAATTAATGACTTTTACAAAAAGGCTTAGATTATAACGATCTGAGCCTTTTAAATTTGTAGTATTGAGGTCTCAAGTTTTTGAAAAAATTGTTGAGATTGTTGGGGAAATTGAAGGATGAAGAGAGAATTAAAAATAATTTTAGGGTATTAAAGTTTTAATTCGCCAAATAGGTCAGAATATTTTATAATATAATTATGCATAAAAAAGAATTATCAAAAATCGGCAAGCAATCTACTTTATCCGACATAATTTTAGGCGGTCAAGATGGCTTGGTGAATGTTTTAGGGGTTATCTTGGGGGTGGCTGCTGCCACGAGTAACTATAAGGTAATTATTGCCGCTGGCATGGCTGCTACCTTTGCGGAAAGCATTTCAATGGCCGCAGTCGCTCTAACATCAAAAATGGCCGAACGCGATCATTATTATTCCGAGTTAGAGAGAGAAAAGAGGGAAATAAAAGAGATGCCAACTCTTGAAAAAAAAGAAATAAGAGATATTTATCAAGCCAAAGGTTTTAAGGGAAAAATGTTGGACGGTATAGTGGAACAAATCACTAGTAATAATGAGCAATGGTTGAAATTAATGATGAAAGAAGAACTAGAATTAACTGAAATAAAAAATAAAGATATTTATAAGGGTAGTTTTGTGGTTGGCTTTTCAGCTCTTATTGGTTCCTTTGTGCCACTTACCCCATTTTTTCTATTGCCAATTTCTTCGGCGATTATTTGTTCATTGACCGTTTCGTCGATAGTATTATTTTTTATTGGTATTTATAAAGCCAAGTCCACTGTTGGTAGTCCACTGAAAACCGGTATTCAGATGGTTTTAATTGGCATGGGAGCTGCTTTAGCTGGTTATTATATTGGTCATTTGTTTGGACAATAATTTTCTAATAATATTTTCACAAAAAAACACTCCAAAAAAATGGGGTGTTTTTTTAATTTGTAGTCCCCAGGGGATCCGCCAGCTGGCGGAGAACCCCTGTTACCAGGATGAGAACCTGTGGGAAGGGAATTGTGAAACACTAGATAGATAACACTATTATCAATGAATATAGCCTATTTAGGCACATTTTGGTTTGTCACAGACGGACACAAAGGGACACTAATTCCCACCTTCTGGATACAATATGGAGACAATGTCTCCGGGCAGTATGGGCAGAGGGTGCGGAAGGTGCAATCGGTTAATAATACGTTATTATAGAAATTTTAATGACGGTAACGACGTAATGACGGGGGAATACCCCCGGGTCGATTATTGCCACTTCCGGGTGGGACTCCTGGTGTATAGTAAATACATACTACGTCTCTAAATTTTTGTTAAAATTTAGGATATTTGATAGTCATTTCATAATAATGACTTTTTTGATTTTGGTGCCATTTTCTGCTAAGCTTGTAAAATATGATGAATAAAATAGAGGGGCTAGAATTTCATATAAAATCTCAAGATTATTTTGGTACTCTTGCGACTGTTTTAAGTTTGAGTAGACAGAATCTTGAGATGGGGGCCGATAAGAAACAAATTGTTAAAGTATTGGAATATGCGGAAAAGCAATTGATTTATTTACAGGAAAATTACGAGATAGTTAAAAATCATTAATAATTATTATGAGTAAAAACAGTACAAATTTAAATACAACTAAAGAGCAAGAGCGTTCAGAGCTTCATCGTGCGATTTGGAGTATTGCAAACGATTTACGCGGGAGCGTAGATGGGTGGGATTTTAAGCAATATGTATTAGGAATACTCTTTTATCGATTTATTAGCGAGAACCTAACCAATTATATAAATGCTGATGAGCGCCGTAATGGCAAAAAAATTTTTGACTATTCATCTCTTTCTGATAAAGAAGCTGAATTCGGTCGAGCTGATACTGTAAAAGAAAAAGGTTTTTATATTTTACCAAGTCAGCTTTTTATCAACGTTCGCAAGAATGCTCGTAATGACGAAAACTTTAACGAAACTCTTACATCTATTTTTCGTAATATTGAAAACTCAGCAAAAGGCGCAAATAGCGAAGATGATATAAAAGGTTTATTTGATGATCTTGATGTAAACTCTAATAAATTAGGTGGAACTGTAGAAAAAAGAAACCAAAAACTGACGAAACTTTTTGAATCTATTGGCGATCTTCAACTTGGTAATTATTCCGACAACACTATAGATGCTTTTGGCGATGCTTATGAATTTTTAATGACAATGTATGCAGCAAACGCAGGAAAGTCTGGCGGGGAATTCTTTACGCCGCAAGAAGTCAGCGAACTTCTCGCTGAGATAACTACAGTTGGGAAAAAAGAAGTAAATAAAGTTTATGACCCAGCTTGTGGGTCTGGTTCGCTACTTCTTAAATTTGCCAAGGTTCTTGGTAAAGATAATGTTCGACAAGGTTTTTATGGGCAAGAAATTAATCTAACTATTTACAATCTTTGTCGGATTAACATGTTCCTGCACGATATTAATTATAACAATTTTGATATTGCTCATGGTGACACGCTTACAGACCCAAAGCATTGGGATGATGAACCTTTTGACGCAATTGTTTCGAACCCACCCTACTCTATTAAATGGGAAGGTGACGCGAACCCCTTGCTCATAAATGACCCCCGTTTTTCTCCTGCTGGAGTTTTAGCGCCCAAAAGTAAAGCAGATTTAGCTTTTACAATGCATATGCTTAAATGGCTTTCTACTAGTGGTACTGCTGCAATTGTTGAATTCCCTGGTGTGCTCTATCGTGGTGGCGCGGAGCAGAAGATTAGAAAATATCTAGTGGATAATAATTATATAGATACTATTATTCAGCTGCCTCCTGATCTTTTTTTTGGCACCCCCATTGCTACTTGCATTATTGTTCTTAAAAAAAGTAAAAAAGACAACAAGGCGCTCTTTGTCGATGCTTCAGCCGAATTCGTTCATGGTACAAATAAAAACAAACTTAGCGAAAAAAATCGTTTGAAAATTTTAGATGCATTTATAGCGCGTAGAGATGTAAAATATTTTTCTAAGATTGTTGATAATAAGAAGATTGCTGAGAATAACTACAATATTGCTGTATCAAGTTATGTAGTAAGGGAGGATACTCGTGAGATAGTTGATATTGCAGAACTTAAGACAAGAATTGAAAAGATTGTGGTGTTTTAGGTACACACATTTTGCACTCTAGCTAAAGCCTCATTTGGGGTGAGGCCATCTAGGGCACAATGTTCTAAATTATTATAGTAATAGTTCCATTGTCTAATCTTCTTCTTTAATCCTAACACAGTCCTAAACTCAT
>CAINDR010000059.1 GCA_903847415.1 Candidatus Falkowiibacteriota bacterium | reverse complement strand
TGAAATTCATTATCAGGAGAGAAAACTTAAAAAAAGGATTATCAATTGTTGGTCACATCACAGCAAAAAATATCAATTTACCAATTTTAAATAATATCTTAATAAAAGCTAATAGCAGTGGGGTTGAGTTAGTTAGCACTAATTTAGAAATTGGTATTGTTCATCGTCTTCGAGGAAAAGTTGAGGAAGATGGTGAATTTACCGTTGATTCAAAAACAATCTCAGAATATGTTAATTTTTTAGCTGGTGATAATGTTGATGTTTCGGAAACAAATAATGAATTAAAAATAGAATGCGATAATTACAAAACAAAAATTAAAGGTGAAAATGCAAAAGAATTTCCACTTATCCCCACTTTATCAGGTGATAATTTTTGTGTTTGTGATGTTGAGGAATTCAAAAGAGCACTTTCTAGAGTAATTTTTTCGGTTTCAAATAATGAGAATAGAATCGAATTATCTGGTGTTTTGTTTAGTTTTTTTGGGTCACGTCTTGTTCTGGCTTCAACTGATAGTTATCGTTTAGCAGAGAAAGAAATAACTATTAATTGGGAAGGAGAACCAATCGATGATCAGAAATTTATTGTACCAGCAAAAACTATTCAAGAATTTTTAAGAATGATTTCAAATTTTTCTGATAATGATTCATCTGAAGAAAATGTTAGTAAGGTAAGGATTTTTATTTCTGATAATCAAATTATGTTTTCAATTGGCTCAACCGACCTAGTTTCTCGTTTGATTAATGGAAATTTCCCAGATTATCGTCAGATTGTTCCTGAAAAATTCAATACTAGTATTATTTTAAATCGGATTGAATTATTAAGAGCAATTAAAGCCGCTTCCATTTTTTCTAAAAGTGGAATCAATGATGTTGGTTTGGATTTTAAAAGTAATAAATTAGTTGTTTATTCTTCTTCTGGTCAGAGTGGTGAAAGTAGAATTGAATTACCTTGTCAACAAAATGGCAATGATAATGAGATCACAATTAATTTTCGCTACCTCCTAGATGGTTTGAATAATATTAGTGATGATGAAATTAATTTAAAGGTGATTAGTGATAATTCTCCCTGTATGCTTTCCCCAACTAAAGAGGAAAATTATTTTTATATTGTAATGCCGATTAGACAGTAGGCTAAACAAATAAAAAAATACCAACATTTGTTGGTATTTTTTTATTTGTTTAAGTTTTTATTTTTTTTGATTATTTTATTAAATTAAATTCTGTTGAAGTTGAGGTGCAATTTAAAACATCGTCACATACTTTAAAATTTAATTTATGATAACCATTTTTCAGAGAAGATAAGTCTATTAAAAAACTGTTATTTTTGTCCGTAGAAATAAAATTAGAGTTATTTAAAGAATACTCAATAACAGAAATTCCTCTTGGGGCGCTAGTTTCAATTATGGCGTTAATTTTATTTTCTACGACACTTGCGTTGTTAATCGGAGAAATAACGCTGAGAATTGGTTTATTGGCTTCTGTGTGAACATTATCATACTCGGTTGGGGCGACATCATCTGTGCTAGTATTTTTGTTTTCTTTTTTAAACCAAACCTGAACAGCATCTTCCCAATTTTTATATAAAGGATCTTTTTCTGGATTTTCTGGCTTTGGCCCAAGGGGATTTTCTTTATCAACATAATGAAGAACACAATGAGGCGAACCATAAACTCTTTCTTCAATTAATTCTGGTGGTGTTGAACTACTAGCTAATAATCCAGAAAATTTATCTATTTTAACAATATTTGCCGCGGAAATATCACCATCAATAATCGCTTTTCCGGTTTTTTGTTCTTCGTAATTAGTAAAATTTTCAACTGAAGAATTTTTTAGGGATTGCTTCATAAAATCATGCCAAATCGGAGCAGCTAAAACACTTCCATCGGATCCAGTTTTCATTTTACTATTATCGTTATTACCAACCCAAACTCCGGTAACTAAAGATGGGGTATAACCAATTGTCCAGGCGTCGCGAAAATCGTTTGTAGTTCCAGTTTTGGCGGCAGCTGGTCTTTCTCCAAGATTAAGGTAGTTGTTTGTTGAAAAAACAAATGATCGAGCGATATTATCAGAAAGAATACTATTAATCATTTGGGTGGTTTTTTTAGATAAAACTGAGTCTTTAATTTTTGTTTTATTTTCTTCTAAAATTTTTCCATCTTTGTCTTCGATTTTTAAAATTGTCATAATTTCAGCAATTTTTCCTTCATTGGCAAACACCCCAAAAGCATTTGTGTGTTCTAACAATTTTACCTCTCCACCACCAAGAACTAACGATAATCCGTAACGATCAGGGTTATCAAGAGTGGTGTAGCCAATGTCTTTTGCGTTATCAACAACTTTTTTAACATCAGCTAAGTATAAAGCTTTAACAGCTGGTATATTTAAAGAGCCGGCCAAGGATTTTCTGATACTTACTGGGCCATTTTCATTAAGATTATAATTTCTTGGTTCATATGGATTATTTGGATCAGTTGAAAAATTAGTGTTGACGTCATAAAAGATAGTGTCAGGAGTATAACCTTTTTCAAATAAAGTAGCATACACTAATGGTTTCATTGATGATCCTGGTTGTCTGGGGCTGGTTGCAATATTCACTTGCCCATCAATGGAATCGTCAAAATAATCACGAGAACCAACCATTACTAAAACTTCACCGGTTTTGGGATCGATTGAAACCATTGATGCATTATTGGCATTGTATTTTTCTGGATAACTTTTTGTTTTTTCTTTAATAATTTCTTCGGCTATTTTTTGTTTTTCAAAATCAATTGTCGTATAAACTTTTAAACCGCCTTGTTCCATTACTTTTTCTCCGTATTTTTCCGCTAAAAGATCTTTGATGTGCATCACAAAATGAGGAGCACTGATATTTGACTCTGGTTTTTGAAATTTTATTTCTTCTTTTTGCGCTAACTCTTTTTCTTCATTGGTGATATAACCCTGTTGAGACATAACCTCAAGAACATAATTTTTTCGACCAAGAAGAAGATCTTTATGTGTGCCGTATGGAGAATAGCGGCTTGGCGCCTGTGGTAGGGCAGCTAGAATTGCTGCTTCAGCTAAGGTGACGTCACCAATTTTTTTACCAAAATATTTTTGGCTAGCAGCCTCTACCCCGTAAGAGTTTGATCCATAAGGTATTTCATTTAAATACATTTGAAGAATTTCATCTTTCGAGAATTTTTTTTCAATTCTTTGAGCAAGAATAATTTCTTTGATTTTTCGAGGAATGCTTTTTTCGGAGGTCAAAATTGCATTTTTAATTAATTGCTGAGTCAACGTTGATCCACCAGCACTGCGTTGATAAATTACATTAGTAATAATTGTTCTAACCATCGCCCAAACACTAATTCCACCATGATTGTAAAAATTTTTATCTTCAATGGCGATGGTTGCATTTTTGACGTTGTCAGGAATTTGTTGAAGGGAAACTAAAGTTCTTTTTTGTTCGCCGTGAATTTCATATAAAATATGTTCACCACTGCGATCATAAATTTTTGTACTTTGAACAACTTCCCTATTAATTAATTGATTTGGGTTTGGTAATCCGCGAGAATACCAAATCACCATCAACGCTAAAGATAAAAAACCAAACAAAAAAAGATAAAGACCTATTTTAAAAGTTTTTTTACTAAAAATAATATTTTTCAAATTCTTTTTTATTTCTTTTTCTTTTTTTTCTTTATTAAAGACAGTTTCTTTTTGGTGAGGTGATAAATATTTAATTGGCATATCAATAATTTTATTGTTTTTTGATTTAATTATTATATCTTAGAATCCTTGAATTGGGAATTTATTAATAAAAAGAGGGAATATATCCCTCCTTAGTTTGTTTTTACTCCATGATTTTTTTGCCGTTTAGAGCATTTTCTCTTACTGAATACAGAAGAGTGTTTTTGTCTTGAAGAATTTTTCGAGCCTCTTTCTCTAGACTGTTTAACTTTTCTATTTTTTTGGGACCACTCTGATCAGCCAAAGCATTAATCTCCTCGATTATTTGATTAAATCTTTCCATCATTATTTATTTTTTAAAATATTGAAAAATAATTTTAAGACAGTTAACTTTTTTTGTCAAATTCAAAAATTACCGCTATAATGGTTTTTATGGAAAATATTATTAGTACAACAAATCCAAAAATTCAATTAATGAATAGCCTTAGAGATAAAAGCTCAAAAAGGAAAGAAAAAGAGCTCTGTTTGGTTGATGGCTTGAGAGAAATAAAAGAAGCTTTGAAAAACAAAGTTGAAATTGAGCAGATTTTTTATTGTGAACAACTTGTTGATAACTTTGAGGAAATTAAAAATCTTGGCCAAGAATTAACAAAATTAAGCAAGGAAGCTTTTCTAAAAATCTGTTACAAAGATTCGCCGGATGGCGTGGTTGCGCTAATAAAAACAAAAAATAAGTTACTAAAAGATTTAAAAGTTACCAAAAATTCTTTGTTTTTAGTATTAGAAGCCGTAGAAAAACCAGGTAATTTAGGAGCAATCCTAAGAACCGCTCAGGCGTCTGGAGTGAGTGGTATTATTTTAAATAATCAACAGACTGATATTTTTAACCCCAACGTGATTAGAGCTAGTCAGGGTTTTGTGTTTTCTGTTCCAGTTGTTGAAGCTAACTTTCTAGAAACCTTAGAGTTTTTTAGAGAAAATAAAATTACAAGTTTTGCCACGAGTCTATTAGCCAAGAATTCTTATATAAAAGGTAATTATTCTAAAGCTAGTGCTTTAATTTTTGGAACTGAGGCCGATGGACTTAGTCTTGATTGGCAAGAAAAAGCTGATGAATTAATTAAAATACCAATGATTGGTGAGATGGACTCTTTAAATGTTTCAGTTTCCGTTGCTTTGGTGGTTTTTGAGGCTTTAAGGCAAAGGGGTCAGCTTTAATTGACTAAATATACTAGATTGTGTAATATCAAAATTGCCTGTGAGGTGAAAAGATGCGCCCATAGTTCAATGGATAGAACACCAGCCTTCTAAGCTGGTCATGAGGGTTCGATTCCCCCTGGGCGTACGTTTTATTATAAATTAATTTTAAATTTATGGAAGAAAACAAAGATGAGTTAGAAGGAATCGATGAAGAAATGGGTGGGGGTTGTGATTGTAACCATTGTCATCATCATTGTGGTTCTGAAGAGGAAGAAGCTGGTGAAGAAGGTGATCGTGAATAATTAACTGTTCGGTAGAATTCAGATATTGGTGCCCATGGTGTAGTGGTAACACAGCAGGTTGTGGTCCTGTTATTTCGGGTCCGATTCCCGATGGGCACCCACACAAACAAAGACAGCGCAAAGAGCGCTGTCTTTGTTTGTGATCAGCGATAGCCGTGGGAATCGGACAGATTGGAAGTGAGACGCGAGTTGTTTTGGAAGAAACAACGAGCGGTCGAACGTCGGACGAACCGCTAAATGCGGGTCGGACGCCAATCCTGGACACGTGAGACCGCTCGATTTCTGCGAGCGGGCGAGCACGCCAAATTCCCGATGGGCACCCAGTTAGAAAAGTAGGCGAAATCCTATTTTTTGTTGGGTTTTTATTTTCCTTTCTTTACTTCTAAGCCCAAATTACCTAAGATAATAGTATAAATTAAGCCATTTTAATTATATGAAAGAAAGTTTTGGTACAGGATTTCTACACAATAAAGATTCTAAGTTACACCTTTCTAAAGAAGTAGAACACGAGCAAGAAAGAAGAAAAAGAATAGGAGAAGATACGTCAAAAGAACCAACTGAGAAAATTTCTAATTTTCTGGAAGTATTAGAAAAAACCCATTTGTCTCACAGAGATGAGCCAGAAGTAATAGAAAGAATTAAAAGATATTATCAGAAACAAAACATTAATATTGAAATTGATACTATCCCGCAAGCCTACTGGAATAACCAAGCGAAGATAATGGTAGAACAAGGATATGGCAGTGACTTAAAGAACCAAGGAATAGAAAAAGAGTTATTGGAAGATGGAAAGATTAATTATCTCTTTCCAGATGAGATGAAAGAAAAAGAATTGGAAGTTATTCTGGCTAATCAGAAGACCAGTCTAAATAGATGGGTTGATTACCTAGGCTCTCCTGACGCCGATTATCCAGTGTGGGCTAAATATTGGGCCTTCACTTCTATACTGAAGATGGGCAAGTATGAGAAAGCTCCTCATTGTCCAAAATGTGAAAAACCTTTGGATAAAAAGAATAACTTCTGTAAAACTTGCAGCCAAGAAATTCCTGATGAAAAAATAATTGAGAAAGCTCGTTTTCAAAACAGAACCGAAAGCACTACCAATTCCTTTCCCTTATTAAATAGTAGAGCGCTAGCTAAAACTATTTCCGTAATGGGATTATTGTTAGAAGAAAAAGATAGGGTTAAAAGAGAAAAACGGAAGCCTAAAGACGAGAGAGATGGCGAACTACTAAAATTACAAATTAGCAATGAGAGTAAGAAATTAAATCAAGATGAGTTTGTTAAATTGTTGTCATCAGAAAACTTCGCGAAACTATATGCTCAGTTTCTCTTAGAGATACCCGAATACGCCACTGAAGGTCTGAAGAGCATTGAAGGCAAGTGGACGAAATACGTTCAAGGGTCTAACCCAGAAAAGTTAGTGGAAAGTTTTGAGGGATATCCGCTAGAATGGTGCACCGCTAATTATGATACTGCTAAATCTCAACTGCAAGGAGGAGATTTTTACGTCTATTACTCTAACAATGAAGATGGTGATGCCAAAATCCCTCGATTAGCGATGAGGATGAACGGGCAACAAAAAATAGCGGAAGTTAGAGGGATCGCTCATAACCAAAACCTAGACCCTTATATTCACCCCAAACTTGATGAGAAATTAAGTGAATTCGGCCAAGAAGGAGAAAGATATCAGAAAAGAATGAAGGATATGGAGAGACTAACCATTCTCTGGGAAAGAAGCCAAAACAAAGAAGAGTTAACCAATGAAGACTTGAAATTTATTTATGAGATAGACCATAAAATTGAAGGATTTGGTTATCAAAGAGACTCTAGGATTGATGATGTTTTAGAAGGAAGAGACATAAAAGATGATTTAGCTAGAGCTTTAAATCTCAAACCAGAACAAATTAGCACAACCGAGAAAGAAGCTTTAAGTGGTAATGCTGTTTATCATTATGGATACCTTGACCTTAGTAGCCTTACCTCAGCCGAAGGACTAAAATTACCAGATTCAATCGGTGGAGGCCTTAACCTTAGTAGCCTTACCTCAGTCGAAGGACTAAAATTACCAGATTCAATCGATGGAGGCCTTAACCTTAATAGCCTTACCTCAGCCGAAGGACTAAAATTACCAGATTCAATCGGTGGAGGCCTTAACCTTAATAAGCTTACCTCAGCCGAAGGACTAAAATTACCAGATTCAATCGGTGGAGGCCTTAACCTTAATAAGCTTACCTCAGCCGAAGGACTAAAATTACCAGATTCAATCG
>CAINDR010000058.1 GCA_903847415.1 Candidatus Falkowiibacteriota bacterium | reverse complement strand
ATAATTTTTTTTGGCTCTTGGCTAATCACTGTCACCGGTAAATTACCAATCGTTTCGGTTTCGGTTGTGGCATCGGGAGAAACTGGAAAATAATTCATCACTGGAGTTTCGCCGGGAAGTGTGGCTTGGTTGATACTAGCAATAAAATCTTTTCTCTGTTGGGTTACTTGATCAAACTTTACTTTTTGTTTGTTGAAGTTGATATACAAAACCAAAGCACTAGTTAAAACTAAAAATAAAATAGTAGCGGAAAGCATTAAAAAATAGACTTTCTTAGAGTAATCACTTTCCACTTTTTTTTCGACTGGCGATTTTATTATCTTTACCACAAATTTATTTTATTTATTTTCATTATAGCAATTTTTGAGAATAAAAAAAATCCCTGCAAAATATTTGCCGGGATTTTTTTGTAGTGAGATCGAAAAAAATTATTGAACAATCATCACGCCCTTTTCGCCACGAGCTTCATGTCCAGGAACAGTGCAACGGAAAGCATATTCTCCAGCTTTTTCTGGAGCATTAAAAGAGATAACGCGAGTTTCTCCAGGAGCAACACCCATTGCAACTGAAGACAAAGAAGCGTCATTAAAAACCATCACGTGAGTGTAACCATCGGTAGAAGTTAGAGAAACGGTGATTGGTGCGCCTTTCTTAACAGTGAAAGAACTTGGACTAAAACCAGCAGCAGAAGCGCCGATTTTAATTACTTCTTTAGCTAAAACTTTAACGTCAACTGGCTGAGTCTGACGAGGAGCATCTGGAGCCATTGGCAGGGAATCGTTTTTAACTGGCTTCCCTTCTGGGGTTAATACTTTTCCAGCGGCGGAAATTGGGTTAGCACCAGGAGCAACAACTTTTGCAGTCTTCAAAATTTCTGGACTACTTGAGTTTACTGCAACGGCAGTTGGTTCCTGAGGAACAACTGGTCCATTTTCATCAGTTTGTTCACCGGCTGTTTGATTTTCATTTGCCTGATTATTTTGATCCATGCTCTTCTTGCTGGAACTAGCCCAAACAACAAGAAGAACGACAACGATCAAAACTAGACCGAGGGCAAGAAATAGTTTTTTGCTCTTTTGAGAGCTGTTTACTTCATTTGGCATAAAAGTTTTCTCCTCTCGGCTTGAAAGCAAAAACTTTCAAAAAACTTCTGAGGAACAAATTATTGTTTTCTATTTTAAATTAAGAATGAAACTTGGTTTTTCTTTTTGGTCATGAGCCTTAGTTGGCCAAGAACGCCAATCAAAACGACGACCAGTGAGACGGAAGGAAATACTTACAAGACGATCAGAACGGAAAATTAACTGATTATTTTTTATTATATAATAAATGTCTGCTGGAGCGCCAGAGGGAGTAGTGATTACCTCAATATTATCTTCCGAAAAATCAACAGTTTGCCGCCACACCCAGAGATCTGAACCAACTTCTAATTGATTAAAGTCAAAAACTTTTTCATATTCCCAAGAACCGGAAGAAGTTTTCACAAGTGAAGTTAATTTAGTTCGACCGGAATATTCTTCTTTGACACCACCAACAATTGAAGCAGCAAAGGAAGAATAATTTGTGCCATTAATCTGATAAAGCGGATCGATAGTGGCTACTGTTAATTTGTTAACATTCAAAATGTTATTACCGCTTAAATTAATATCATTAGAAAAAACTCCACTACCAGATGAACTAGCGAGCAATCCGTTGACATATTCAACTGTGGTTAGAGCGCTCAACATATTACTTCCTGGTGTTAAACCATAAGCCCAATTCTTGAAACGAGCAGTACCATTAACATCTAGAGAATAAGCTGGAGAGTTCGTGGCAATACCAAGGCTACCATTGGTTAAATACATTTCATAAGCAGTGGGAACTGCAGAAACAAAACTCTTGAACCCAATTCCTCGATAAGCCCCAATTGCTAAATCACCAGCAGCAACAATTGCGTCTTGTCTGGTGAACGAAGAAAGCATAATCCCAGTAGAATTGTAGCCATAAAGTCCACCATTAGAAGCCCCGGCTAAATAACGAATATTGCCATAGACATCAAGCTTTTCAGCGGGGGTAGTGGTGCCGATGCCGACATTACCGGTAGCATTAATAACCATTCTTTGATTAGCTCCGTTTGTATTAAAATTTAAGGCATAACCCTGCAGGGTTACTTGATTGTTGTCGGTGCTAAGCAGTTTAACCGTAGAAGCTGATGTGTCGATTCCAAAAGTACCAACGCTTGCAATTTGCAACTTATACGCTGGACTAGTTGTTCCAATCCCGACGTTGCCTGAGGTGTGTGTTATTGTGAGTCTAGGGGAAGTAGCTGATTTGTCATAAATAACAAAATTAGAATAAGAACTACCCATTTGTGGAGTATCGCTTTCAACTCCAGCCTCCCATATATAACTTCCGGCTTTACTAAATTGAATACGAGGCGCAATTGTGGAACCGTTGGAATAAATAACAAGAGGGGCTGTTGGATTATTCGTTCCAATTCCGACATTCCCAGTGTTATTATTAAAAATATTGTTACCACTCTTTGTCCAAGCACCAACTGTGGTTGACGAGAACATTCCGTTTACATATTCAACAGTAGTGAGCGCTGGCAAATCAGTGCTGCTTGGTGTTAAACCATAAGCCCAGTTTTTGAAACGAGGAGAGCCATTAACATCCAAAGCGTAAGCTGGGGTGGCAGTTGCAACTCCGACATTGCCAGAAGCATTCCAAATTCCAGAACCAGGAAATTTTGCCCCACCACTCAAAGTTTGTTCAGCTATCCAAGTATTTGCACTAGCAATTATAGGAGTATTTACTTCGTAAACATTAGCAGAGGCTAGATACCAGTCAAAAGCGCCAGAACCTCCAGTCACATAAACATGTCCTCCTGAAGAAAAGGATCCAGTATTACCAGCATGCGAAACACGCATATAATCCTCCCACTTACCAGTTCCGGCTGTATTGGTTAACCAATACGAAGTGTTGTTAGTTCCTTGTGGATTCTCAGCTAATACTAAAGTTTTGCCAACAGGTAGTTTCGCTCTAAATCTTTGAACATAGGTTCTATTAGCCGCTGGTGAAAAAGATAATATGAAACCACCAAAACCAGGACTAGTCGCTCCAACTCCATCATAAGAAATTTTTAAAGTTGCTCCTGTGGAATTAGGAATTCCTGTTTGGCCAGTTAATCTAGTAATAACAACACCAGTGCCACCGGAATTATTATAAGCAGAAATGCCATTATTTCCTATAGCAAACTCTTCATCAAAATAAAGTGGCTTAGTAGAACCAATTGAATTCCAGATTGGATTCCAGGGACCAACCTCTGGGTTACTGGAAGGCATAGAAATGATAGCGTTACCACTTATGCTCAAAGCACCGCTAACATCTAATCTAGAATTTGGTGCACTTGTTCCAATCCCAACATTACCAATACCATCAATTCTCATTCTTTCGGTCATTGTTGCGCCAGAATCTGCTGCTGTTGAAAAAACTAAAGCGCCACCGCTAGTTGGACCCATATACATTCCCTTCACCATTGCTCGAGGAGCTCCGGTGTCTCCAAATAACACTGAACCACCTTTATTTGCTGTAGCACCAGCATTTGATTGAAGATACAAAGTTGAGCCAGTCAAAGTTGATCCTGCGCCATCAGCATTGAAAACAGATAATTTATAACTAGGATTTGTCGTTCCAATACCCACATTTCCCGTAACACCTTTGATTGTTAAAGGATCCGTCACATTATAACTATGAATTCTAAAATCAGTAGTGCTAGCTGGTGAATAAAGATACCACTGACTAAGTGATCCTCGACCAATTGCGAGGCCAACACTTTGATCAGATGAAGAAGCTAGAGAGCGAAGATAAGCATCATTAGCAGGAGTAAACACATCAAGACGAGAACCAGGGTTGGTGGTGCCGATACCGACGTTGCCAGTTCCACCAACGACAAAATAATTAGTTTCTAGGGCTAAACTACTACCAGAATTAATAGCCCAAGTATAACTGGCAGCGCTAGTTTTCGATAATCTTAAAATGTTAGATCCTGAGGAGTTTTCAACCTGTAGTTGCGCTACCGGATTAGCCATCCCAATCCCAACATTACCATTATTTAAAATAGTAAACCGATCAGCACCGGCGGTTTGCAATTTAATTCCAAACCCTTGATTGTTTAAAGTAGTATAACCATTGGTATTACTATAAAGCTGCAAAGTAGCATAACTAGCTGTACCACCAGCAGCACCAGTGTATCCAAAACCAGAACCAATCAAGCTAGCTGGCGACAAACCAATATTTCCAATGATTCCTAATTTATCGCTAGGAGTCGTGGTGCCAATCCCGATATTTCCAGTATTATTGTTATAGATGCTATTGCTAACACCAACCGTCCAAGGACCAAATTGAGTCCCCTGGGTGGTAGTAGCCACAACAATGCTATCAACATAAGACTTGTTAGCAGCATCTAAATTATTAACTGGAGAGGCAACATTGCCAACTCGATAATTACCAGCATCAATAGAATAATTAGTGGTAGAAGTAGCAATGACTAGCGTTGCTGTATTTGGAGTGGAGGAGCCAATGCCGACCTTACCAGTATTATTTACCACGAACAATGAACTTCCACCTGATTGCAATCTAAATAAATCCGCTGTTGCGCCAGCTGAATTATTAACTATTAACGGCACATTACTGGCTACTCCTGTAGATATACTCACTCCATTACCTAAAGTAATTAATGATGGATTCGTTCCCCCAGTTCCAGCTATACTAGCAGATCTAAAATTTCCACTTTGATTTACATAAGCGCCAATATTTCCATTTAAATCCTGCCATTCCATTAAATTATTAGATGCTTGATTGGAGCCACCCTTTACTATCACTTTTGTTGAATTCGCATCTAAAAATAAAGCTGTCTTATTATTAGTTGATGGAGATACAGTTAATCCATATGTCGGGCTACTCGTCCCAATCCCCACATTCCCCGTCGTATTTTGAATAGTAAAAGGATCGGTGACGTTCAGGCCAGAGATGCGGAAATCAGTTGTGTTTGCTGGTGAATACAAATACCATTGACTAAGTGCTCCCCGACCAAGAGACAAGCCAACGCTTTGATCAGAAGTAGAAGCAAGGGAGCGGATATAAGAATCACCAGTAGCGGTCAGCACATCCAAAAGAGTTCCTGGATTAGTGGTGCCGATACCGACATTGTTGCTACCAGTATCAATGGCTAGACTGTTTCCATAAAGAAGTAAAGAATTTGCTTGATCATAAACAGCCAACCTGGCGTCGTTTGAGGCATAATAAAGACCAAATTCTTCAGCGGAATTGGTTTGGCCATTTCCCAAATAACCGGCATAGACTCCGCCATTTAGACGACTATTAAAGAAAGCAACTGCTCCATCATTACTTTGAACATGAAGAGCAGTTCCAGGGTTACCAGTACCAATACCAACATTACCAGCATTATAAAAAATGTTACTGCCATTGCTACTCCATTTACTAGCAACATAAGGAGCACCATTCACAAAAATTCCACCAGTTAGATTGATATCACCAGCGACATCTAACTTATAGCCAGGGGTAGTAGTGCCGATACCAACGTTACCAATATTATTATTCGAAATATTATCACCACTCTTCGTCCAGACTGTGGAAGAAGTGAGCATCCCATTAACATATTCAACGGTCGTGAGGGCGGCAAGATCAGTGCTACCCGGAGTTAAGCCATAAGCCCAATTTCCAAAACGAGGAGAACCATTAACGTCAAGAAGATAGGCTGGAGTAGTGGTACTGATACCGACGTTGCCGTTAGTTAAAACACTAATTAGCTGACCACTTCTTACACTCCCGATTGTCGTCCCTGTCTGATAACCTATTTCTAATGAACTAGCAGTATTTCTTCGTCCAATTGTCCAAGTATTGTTAGCGGAAGAATTTGCAAAAGATATCATTTCGTCAAAAGAACCACTGCCACCTAAATTTAGTTTAGTATCTTTGTTAACCCCGTAAACAGCTAGGATATCTATTGGTGTTGTCGTTCCAATTCCAACATTACCATCTTTTGTTAACCTCATCTTCTCGGCATTGTTAGTCCAAAATCTCATGTCATGATTCCCGACACCCCTGATATCAACTGTGCTCCCTCCTGCTTGCATCCAAATTTCCGGATAACCACCAACATATCCAGTTCCCACCATTGTTTTAATAAAAGCGTAACTACTTGTTGTTGCTGAGTTAACAATTTTCATTTGTGGAATTAAATTATCAACCCCACCAGAATAATTACCCTGAACATGCAATAAGGAGGTTGGATTAGTTATTCCAATCCCCACATTTCCAATATTATTATTAAAAATATCATTACCGTTTTTAGTCCAAGCGCCAACAGTAGTGGATGACAACATGCTGTTAACATATTCAACGGTCGTGAGAGCGGCAAGATCAGTGCCACCAGGAGTTAAGCCATAAGCCCAATTTCTAAAACGAGGAGAACCATTAACGTCGAGAAGATAGGCTGGAGTAGTGGTACTGATACCTACGTTGCCTGAGGTAAACACCGTATTGCCGATTGGAAAAATTTTTAAATCACCTGATGCATTAGTTAAACCTTTGGACCCATTGTTAAAATAAATATCTCCGGCGACTCTAAGAGAATTTCCGGCATAATTCGCGTTTACCTGCTTATCAAAGGCAAATCCCGATCCACTTCCTAAGGCACTAAAAGAGGTGTACCCTGTCGATGCAACACTTATAGATAAATAATTAGAACTATCATAAGAAAGCCTTAAGCCATTACTTGTGCCATAAATATCTAACTTTGCTGCTGGACTAGTGGTTCCAATCCCGACGTTGCCACCAGATTGCAAATATAAGCGTCCACCTGAAACTCCACTTTCCGCAAAATTTAAATTATTACTTGTATCGTTTTGAATATACCATTCTCTATCAGATGCTCCAGTTCCACCAAAACCCAAAACATTATTACCTTCTATTCTTGCAGCTCCTGTGATATCTAATTTATAATCTGGACTTGCCGTTCCAATCCCAACATTACCACCATTTGGGTTTAAAAGTAGATTATAATAAGTAGCTGACCCTCCTGCGCGGGTTTGCATCCAAGTATCCCCATTTCCTGATACTCCAGCAAACAAACCATAGTCTTCTTCATTTTTCACCAAACTAAATGTCCCTCTACTTGTTACGCCTGTATTATCAGCGCTGATCTGAAGTTTAGTTTTTGGATTTATTGTCCCAACTCCAATATTTCCAGAAAAGTTAGCATTACCGTTTAATGATAGGTTGCCCAGAGAATTGATATCTAAAATATCAACACTATTTTTTTGAAATTTCAAAAAAGAGCTGGTGGCTGAAGCCCCACTCGGAAAGTTAGTATAGATAGCATTTTCTCCGCCATTCCAAACTGAAGACAGTCCACCAATTTGCAATCCTTTAGCCGCTTGAGCTGTTTCACCAAAACAAAAAGCCAACCCCAAAAGAGTAACAATGAAAATTCCTTTTTGCTTTTGCTGAAATTTTTTAAGCATCTTGAAAACTTGTTTCTAAAAAAACTAACGGCTTGAAGACCAATCTGGCTCTGGAGTTTTTAAATTAATTTTTCTTTTTAGTAAATCAGCCTTACCAATTTTTCCCTGGAGAATCAGTTCATAGGCCGAAGCATAGGTTTTAAAATTTTCCCTTGTGACCCCTTTACTTTTCGGATCAGTGACTAAAGAAGCCCAGAGATCATAATCCCGACTTTTGATGGCTTTATCAATAGCCTTGCTTTTTTCAGCGGTTTGTTGAAAATCCTGTTTGAGAGCTAAAGATTTTTTGGCTAAATTTAATTCTTCAATTTTTCCTTCTTGCAATAATTGATAGGACTGAGAAAATTGAGCAAAATTTTCACGAGTAATCTGATTTTTCAATGCTTTATCAGTCACCAAATTATTCCAAGTGTCATAATCATTATTAATGATTGCGGTTTCAATTTGGGCATTCTTCTCTTGAATTGCCTGAATCTTGATTGATTCAAAAGTTCTCATTGCTTGACCAAACAAAGGAGCTGAAACTAATAACACTGCTGCAAAAAAAGCAGCACCAGAAATAAACATCGCCCGTCGATGTTTACTCAAATCAAGAAAAAAAGAATTGATAGCATTTTTCATAGTTTTTGAGAAATATTTTAACTGATTTTATTATACCATAACTTAGTTTGGTGTTCAATAATTTTTCACTATTTTTTACCAACTAAATCATTTCGAATTATCTCGATAATTAGCTTCAAAAGATTGATTAAAATTGGTAATAATAACGGGGTCATCAGTAACAATTGCTGACTCGTCATTATAGTAAGAACCGGCCTTGCTCCAATTGTTTGTGCCAAACAAAATTCTTTGTCCGTCGACTAGTAAAAGATGATGATGCAAAAATGGTTCAATCCCCTCTAAACCATCTTTTCCTATTAACTCCTGATTGCGATTGGCATCGCTAATAATTTCTAAATTATTTATTTTTTTGCTCTCCTGCTCTTTTTTTAAATAAGCAAAAACTGAATTAGGATTATTCATATTCCGATCATCACTAATAATTTTTACTCTCACTCCCGCCTGTGCCTTCGTGATAATTTCTTGAGCTAAAGAAAAATCGGTAAAATCCCAAATCATGATTTTAATTTCTGACTGAGCGCTCTGAATTAGTGATTTAATCTTCCAATTAATCCCATTATTAGACCAACCGGGACCAAACCAAACTTCATAAGAATAACCATTTGCAGATAAATTCAAATCCCAAGGATAATATTTGTGATCTTTTAATTTTGCTGGACCGGCTTCTCGCCGAGAAAGACGATCAAATTCACGCCCAAAGCTCGCCACAAGATTCTTTTCAGTTGAAATCATTAAAAAACTCGGATCATATTTTTCCTGCAAGGCTGTCCAGTTATATGAACCAAAAATTAAAACTTCATTTTTTTCTCCACGATCAATCAAAGCAAATTTATGATGCATTAAAATAGTCTTCCCTCTCTCTTCGCTTCCCAAATCAAGACGACGAATTTCTTTTGGCAAATCAGCTAAAGATTGGTCATGAATCTCCGCTTTCCGAAAATCTAAAATCAAAGTCACTGTCACTCCTCTATTGGAAGCGGCAATAATTGCTTGTTTTATTTTATCCGACTTCAAAGAATAAACAGCCACCTCCAAACTCTTGGTTGCCTGATTAATCTCCTTCACAATTGCCTCTGAAAAAATCTCTGTCTCTAAAACATCATTAAAATAAAAACGAGCCTGCAGTGGCGAATCTGAAGAAATAACGGCGAATGGTTTGGGATCAGGAATAATCATTTTTTCAAAAGGCTGACGAAACAACCTAACCACAAAAGCCAAAAAAATAGCCAACAGAAAAAACGCCAAGACTAAAAAAATAATAATTTTATTTTTCTTCTTAAATTTCATAAACTTCCTGAAAATCTAGTAGCTGATTCTTGGTTCTTGAGAAATAAACAATCACACTATTTGGCAATTCACTGGCTAACAATTTTAATAGTCGTTCAAATTCCTGATCATCCTGTTCGAGCCAATAATTATCAACTGCGATCAGGCCAGGACGATTAACCAAACAATAAATCACTTGCAACAACAAACCCCCTTTAGTGTTTCTTAGTAACTTTTCTGCCGACTGACGCCAATCTTCGCGTTCAAAAAATAAATCAGCAAGCAATCCCTTTTCTCTCACTAACTCTGCCACCGAACTTAATTGCTCGGGGCTAATTCTAGCTCTCTCTTGCCCGGTAATCACCTCTAAAATCGTTCGCACACTAAAAAATTTGGGATCAATAAAATAAAAACCGGAAAAACGATCAAAAAAATCGTGATAGAAAAAGCGCCGATCAGAAACCTTAATTAACCAAGCTCTTTTGCCATATTCTCCTTGTCCAGTGAATAATTTTGCCAAAGAAGTTTTTCCAGTTCTTCTTTCGCCAAAAATCAAATAACGTCCACCTTTGCTAAAGCTAAAATTTAAATTTTTATGATATTTAGCTTTTGGATAAAATTTTACCTTCGCACTCTTAAAGACTAACTGCGGGGCTTGAAAAAAATGCTTTTTGAAAAACTTTTTTGGACTTCTTACTGGTATTGATAACAACATCCCCAATAATAACGGTGGTAGATATAAACCAACCTTCAAGCCTTCTCGAAGTAAACGAGAAAAATAAAGAAAGAAAATAGCAAAAATAAACTTTTGATCAAGACTATTTTCAGAAAGAAAAGCCAATCCTCTTATTCCAGATAAACTTGCTAATCCTCCCAAGACAATCACTAAAACAAAAACTAAGCTCGCCCCAAAACGCAACCACAAATCACGACGAACCCGGAAATAAGAATCCAGATCAACCAAACGATCAAAATCTTCCAGTGTTTTTGATTCTCTGGAAAAAAATTTAATAAATCGCCAATCACTGAGAGAAAAATCAATTAACCGAATAATCTTTGAATAAAAAGTCGTTTCCTTGCTGACATAATTTTTTGAAACAAAATAGGCAATACCAAAGACTAGTACACTCATTAAAACCGCTAATCCCAGTAACCACAGCGATGCTAAACCATAAATTAAACAAATTAAAAGTAATACAAAAAATAACAACAACCAACGGATGAAACCCAGAAAAGAATTAGCTAAGCCCATTGAAAACAAAGGGAGATGATAAGAAATTTTAGCAATTAACCAACTCTTGTCCTCCAGGCGTTCATCGCCAACTTTCTCCAAAGACAAGCGAAACCATTTCGCTCTCAAATTATTAATCAAGCGAACTGCCAAAGTTCTTTCGGATTTAATTGCCTGAAAAGAAAAAATCAAATAAACAATAATCACCGAGCTAATCAAGAAAAAAAGATTTGGCTAGCCGAAGAATATTCGAGATTATTATTCTTCAAATAAAAATAACTAATCGAAACTAAGAATAACTCTAATAAACTTTGAAAGAAGATAAAAAACAAAACGGCTTGAACAAGTTTTTTTTGTTGACCAAAAAATTTCAGCAAATACGCCAAATTTTCACGACTTGGACGAAGTGAGGAAAAATCTAAACGGCTAATTCTCCGCCCTTGTAATAAATCAATTTGTTCTTTTTCGGGGATCATACTTCGCAGTTAAAAAATATTTATAAAAAGAGGTAAAATGAATTTTTTTTAATTTTTCCTTTAGCAAACGGCGATTTTTTTCACTATATTCACCAAAAAAATAACGGGTTAGAACGTGAAAAAAAGCCTCCGATAATCTCTTGATTTGTTCTAAGTCAGTGACTAATTTTTTTTGCTCGGCAATTTGCCGAAATTGAAGACCCAAGCTCAAGCGATGTTCGGAAATCACCTTCTTCAAAAAACCTTGTTTGCGGCGCTCACTTCTCGTCTGATAATAAGAAAATTGCTGTTGCCAACGCTTTAAAACCGAGCGACAAAAACGCTCTTCAAGGGCAACCATTCCATTTTTAAAAGCATACCCCAAAAAACTAAATGGTAAACTAGCTGAAACCAATCTTGTTTTTTGCCAATTGATTTTCAGACCCAAACGATCTGCCTCTGCAGTTAAATGCTCTTTCAAAAACTCTAGTCGTTCTTTTTTTTGATCAAAAGCGATCAAATCATCGCCAACTCGGCGATAAAAATCCACTCGTGGTCCAGCAAATTTATCAAAAGCATCAAGATAGAGATTATTGAATAAAGCAATCAAAGGAACGCCCTGAATCAAGCCAACTGGCGGCTGAAAAATCTCACCAGCGCGAATAATTTTATTACCAATAAATAACGACAAAAGCCGGAAAACCGGCTCTTCAAAATTCAATTCTTTAATTTTATTTTGCAAAAAATCCTGACGAATATAATTTGAATAATCAGACAAATCAGCAACTAAAACATAGTCCCGAGAAAAATATTTCAGATAATGTCGGACGACACTCCGAGCCGCAAAATAACTCTGATGAGAACTGCGATAGGAAAACAACCAAGGAGAAAAAAATTTCTCAAAATAAGGTTCAACTATTTGGTAAATTGCCTGCGCTTTAATCCGCTCTTTGAGACTATAAATATAGATCTCCCGCATTTTCCGTGGATCACTTTTTTTAGGAATTTTTAAAAGAATGGCTGGCGAAAGTTCCTTGAAAGCGGTTAATTCTGTTTTTGCTTCACCAATGACCTGGTTCGACAAAACTTCCAAATCACTTAATTTCAAATTGTCCCAACCAGCATAACGATGATTAATCAGATCTTCCTCCAATTGTTTTGCAACATGAAAATAAGCCTGTTCTAAGTTTTTTCGATTAACAATCTCATCAAACATATTTAAACACTCTAGCAGCTATTTCTCAAGCTAATCGAACCTGACGGCCGATTATTACTTTAATGACAATGAGTCGCCCAGGCGATCCGCAAGGATCGTCGAGGATACGATTCTCTACTGTTGCCAAGGCACATCCTCCCAAGGATGGGCTTTGGTGTCTCTTTAGATTTAATTAATTCACTGCTCCTATCTGGCATTAGCAGATTTTTTTTCAATTAGAGCAACCAATTAATTGTTAATGCCTCTTTAACGAATTTTGAGAAATAGCCACTAGAACGTTTAAAAAATATCTTGAGAAGATTGATTATCAAAAATTTTACTTTTATTTAACAATGATTATTTTGCCAGTAGCTGCGCTGTTCACGCCACCGCAGGAATCACAATAATAGATAAAGCTACCAGCGGAAAGGGCTTGAAATTCGAGATTTTTCTTTGTTCCCTGCTTGGCTCTTTGACTCATACTATAACTAGGAAAAACAATGTCATAATCTTTATCAACCGCCGAAAAACTAATATGGACAATGTCCCCCTGGTTAGCAATTATTTCTGATGGAATAAATTTCCCTCCCTCACCCCGAATTTCAAAACTCCGAAAACTAGTATCGGCTCCAGGGGCAGCAGCAGTAACCACATTAGGAACAGCAATCTTTTCTTTTTGGGCTGCCGTGAGAGGCTCATTCATTTCGGGAACCTTGGTGTTTACTGGAACTTCTGAACGAAACTGATCCTGATTCTTCACTTGTGGAATCACAATTGGCTTTGGCGCTTCTGGTGCTGGATTTTTTTCAACAGCTTCTGGCGTCTGTTGATTTTGGTTTTTTTCACCATTGTTTGATGAAGAAAAAATAGCAACCCCAGCAGCAATAATTACCACCACTCCCACCGCTAAAAGTAGTTTTTTTTCTTTTTCCAAATTGTTGAAATTCATATTTTTGATGATTATCTTTTATTATTGCAAATTAACTAAAACCTTAATTTCTCCTCGACGGCCAGTTAAATCTTCCAAGGCCTTACCAATCACCGTTCCTGCTATTTTTTCGGTTGCTTTCATCGCATAACCGGAGAGATCAGAGGTGGTGAGCAAGTCTCCTTTGCGAATTTTTCCATTACTACTAGTGGTCCTAACCTTCACCACTCCCATCATCGCAACCACTGCTTTGTTTTCGCTATTCACCTTACCAGCAATAATTGAAGGATTATCCGAAACAATACCCACAACTGTTGAATCATTTTTTCTTTCCGATGGCTTCACCGATTTGTAGCCAAGATCACCCATCACCACCACTGTTCCCGGGACGAGGTCTTCGCTAGTGACAAATTCTTCAGCAAAGTCGGCACCAGTTTGAGTTTGAAGTGAGCCAGTGATGATTGTGTCACCAACGACTTTCAAAGCAACACCACCAGTACTAGTTGCGCCAACTGCTAGATAATTCTTAACCGACATATCCGCATCCTGAAGCATATCAGTTGGATTGCTAGTAGAAGCAGTGCCCCAACCAATGCTAAGT
>CAINDR010000057.1 GCA_903847415.1 Candidatus Falkowiibacteriota bacterium | reverse complement strand
ACATCCTCAGCTCTCTCAAGAGGGATTCGAGCTAAAACATCGGTAATTAAATCACCGTGAGGATCAAAAACACAAACTCCTTTGCCATTTTCGATATCTTGAACAATCATATCTGTTTGTAAAACAGATTTACCAACACCAGATTTACCGATAATATAAGTATGACGAAGGCGATCAGCTTCCTTGAAATGAATTTCCTTCTTCACGCCTCGATAAGTATTGTGCCCGAGCATTAGCCCCTCGCTTGGGACCTCACTTGGCGCTGGAGCTACTTTTGAAGTCAACCAAAGGATGTTTGGTGTCTCAGCATTTTTGAGAGGAAAATGAAAAAAACTAGCTAATTCCTCAGTATTTAAAAGAAAAGAAATGCTTTCATCAAAACGACGATAAATAAAATCAGAAATTTGACGAGTCGATTTGATAGCTCTAGAAAGGCTATTTCCATAAGAGTAGTGGTTGTATTCCATAAAGGAATCGCTGATATTATTCAAATACATTTCTGAGCGCTCTTTATTTTCGGTGCTCACAACTAACCTTAAGTTAACATCAAGACCTGCCTTGGAATTTTTTGCCTCCATACTCTTTAACAACTCTTCTTCTTGAGGAGTTAAACGTTTTGAGCTACTGCCTTCCGATTCTTTGTGGGTGCCAAAAAGATCAAGGAGTTCATATAACAAGACACCCTTTTTTAAACCTTCAGAAACTGAATTTTTTCTTTGAATAGCACCAATTATTTTCCGAGCAGTTGAGTGCCACTCTTTTTTTGCGCTCCGAACAACATATTGAATGGCGATGCTTTCATTTTTCTCAAGTTTTGAAATAATATTAATCAAAGAGTTCATTGGATCAACTTCCATTTTTTGATAAGTATGAAGAGGAAAAATAAAACTCTTTTTTGTTCTCAAAAAAGCCCCAATAATCTGGCTTTTTGGTGTAAATATGTTGTAATCAGGCACTTGCTCAATGGAAGCGTCTGGATAGTGAGCGTGAATTTGTTGCTCCAGGTAACGAGTTTTATCTGGAGGCATAACCACAAAAAAAGCAATTTTATTATTACTAGCAACGATTTCGAAAGAAAAATGATCAGCGCGACCATAAAGCCAGGACTTGAATCCACCTTCAGCCTTCAAACCACCGATACTGCTAAAAATTGTTTCTCCATGCGCAATTTCTTCTCGAAGTTGCTGAGTAGTAAATTCCTGCCCTTGATCCTTTGGCTTGTCTTTTGGTAATCTCACTAAAAAAACAGCATGCTGATGAAAACTGTTTTTTACTGATTTGCGAAAAATAATTCCTCGAGCAATAAATATGGAAATTATTAAACCAAAAATAGTGATGCCAGCATTAATCGTTAAGTTTAAAATTGGGTCAGAAGCAATCATAGTTAGATAGAAATTAACTTTCTTTATTTATTTCCATAATCTTGTCGGCTTTTATTTTTGCATCTTGTTCAAGGAAAAATCGGTTAACACCGGGGATAATTGAAAGCCATTTGCGAATTAATTCAGCAAGATGCCCCAAAGTTAACTTCCCCTTTTCTAATAATTCGTTGATTTTTCTAACCGTCCTCTCACCTTCTAATCGAAACTCCTGTTGCTTTTGGGGTTCTAATTTAACAAAGATATCACCCAAACCATCAGCGAGAATTCGATCAATTGCTTCTTCTCTTTTTTGAGAAGCAGTCTTAACCACAGGGCGACGATTTTGATTAGCCTCCCCAGCCTGTTCCCTTCTTAAGTTTTGCTGTTCATTTTCTACCTGAGATTGAACAGAAATTTTTTCTCCAGAATTTTCAGGATTACTTAATTTTTCCTCTGCTACCAGATCATTTTCTAAAACTTCACTTGTTTTAACCTGATCTCCTGGTTTTTCAAAAATCTTGTCCATATCAAAATTTATAATTACGAAACACTAATTGCTTCAACTGGGCAAGAATCAGCTGCTTCTTTGGCGCAAGCTATGTTATCGCCAATTACTTTTGATTTTCCATCATCAGTCATGGCAAAAACTTCAGGGCATAAACCAGCACACATTCCACAACCAACGCACTTTTCTTGATCTACTTTGATAGTCATATAATTTATTATTTAGATTAAAAGATATTTTAATTATAGCACATAAAATAAAAATAAAAATATCCACTTTAAGTGCGAAAATTGGCAAAAAAAATGAACAAATAGATTTATTTTTCACTAAGGTTGACACTTTTCTCAATGTTTGCTATTTTTAGGATGTTACTCAATTACTATTTATTTAAGAAAAACTGACAAAGCGCTGCTTTTGTTTGGTTTGCGTCTAAACGTATGGCACATAAGAAAGCCGGCGGTTCAACCGCGCTGGGTCGAGATTCACAAAGTAAAAGATTGGGCGTCAAGTTATCCGATGGTCAACATGCCAAACCGGGCGCAATTGTTATCCGTCAACGCGGAACCAAGTATCACGCTGGAACTGCTGTTCGCCGTGGAAACGATGACACCTTGTATTCCGTTGAACATGGTTTTGTGAAATTTACTACCAAAAAATTAATCAAATTTGATGGTTCCCTAAAAGAAACTAAAGTTGTTCATGTTTTACCATCAAAAATGGTTGATGGAAAAGTATTCACAACTATTGCCCCAAGAGTGAAAAAAGTTGTCAAAAAGGGCTCAAAAAAATAAATATTTTTAAACAGATAAAAAAGACCACTTTCGAAGGTGGTCTTTTTTTATTTAAAATCTATTTTGACATGAGTTATCTATTTTTTTAAATAAGTTTTTCTTTTTCCCTCTTCAAAATGCTCAATTGCATAACGAAGTGCAGTTCTTGGCATTCTTTTAATATTTTTATCCAGAAAATCTTCTAGGTGCTTTCTTGAGACTCTTTTCCCAACTTCTCGAAGCATCCAGCCAACCGCCTTGTGCATTAAATCCTGTGTATCATGAAGCAGTATCTCTGAGAGTTCGAAGGTCTCACGGAAACTTCCTTTTTTAATAAAGCTGAAGGTGGCGATAATGGAAATCCTTCTTTCCCAGAGGTTTTTTGATAAAGCTAATTTTTTTAGGACAGAAAAATTCTCTGGATAACGAACACAGAAATCACCAACGATATTTGGTGCTGATAAATCAACTAGATCCCAGTTATTTATTTTCTGAGCATTAGTAAGGTAAAATTTGAAAATTTTTTCTCGCTCCTGATCATTTTTTGATTTTTGGTAGTTAGCGACTAAAACTAGAATGCCAGCGAGACGAACCTCGTGATATTTATTAATAATTAATAATTTAATTTCACTTAATGGCAGACCAACAAAATCTTTAGCTATTTTTCTAGTTATCGGCACAGTAATTCCAAGGAAAAAATCACCCTCACCATATTGCCCCGGTCCTGTCTTAAAAAATCTTCCCAAAACTAGAGATTTATCTCTATTTTTTTGAGCAATTAAGACTTTTATTAAGGACTGGGCTGATAACTGGCTCATATTAGACATATTAATTGTTAATAATGATATTCTTTGTTGGCAAGAATCAGGGCGGCACGATAGACCTGCTCCAAGAGAACAACCCGCGCTAACTCATGAGGCATAGTTAGTTTTGACAAAGATATTTTTGGATATTTATTTCGAAACTCTTGATTCCAACCCAAGGCGCCAGCAATAATTAAAATAATTGGACCATTAATTTTTTCCAAAGATTTTGCGAAGGAAAGCGAGTCATGTTCCGATCCATCTTCAGCAAGCAAGAAAATTGTTGAACTGTTTTTTTTATTTAAAATCTCTTGTATTCTTTCTGCCTCTTCTTTTTTAGCTTTTTCTTTGGTGCTAGCATTAAAAGATTCTGCTTTGACTTCAATTATTTCCAAACGCGCAAAAGGCTTTAGTCTTTTAAGATAATTTTCCGCAATTTCACGATGATTTTTATCTTT
>CAINDR010000056.1 GCA_903847415.1 Candidatus Falkowiibacteriota bacterium | reverse complement strand
TATTTTTATTTATGCTAAACAAGCGAATAGCGTCCACAGTTTTAACTATCATCATCTTGATATTTTCTTTTGTCTTGAGTCAGCCGACTCAGGCAAGCGATCCTTTTGTTTTTAACAAAAACCTACAAACTGGTAGTGTGCACACCGATGTTCGCGAATTGCAGAAATTTTTAAATAATAATGGTTTTATTTTAAATAAATCTGGTATTGGTTCTTTGGGGCAGGAAACAACTTTTTTTGGTTTAATTACCAAGAATGCTTTAATAAAATTTCAAAAAGCTAACAAAATAACCCCAGCCATTGGTTATTTTGGGCCAGCCACCAGAAGGGTAATTAATAAAAAGGTTAATTTATTACCTGAAAACGCCAAACCATTAGAAAATCAAACCAAGCAAGCTGATCAAAATCAATCAAGTGATCGCAGTATTAAAAATATTGAAAAACTCTATTCTGTTAGTGGAAGTATTACTGGTATCTCCGAAGCAGTTGTTTTACAGAACAATGGTCAAGATGATCTCGTGATTAAGGTGAATCAAAATAGTGACTTTATTTTTCCGACTGCATTGGTAGACGGCACTAATTATAATGTGACAGTGAAATCAAAATCTGCAAATCAAGTTTGTTATGCTGATGATAATATCGGCACAGTAAATGGGGTTGATATTAAAAATGTTAAAATCGCTTGCGGTGTTAATTTATCCTATAACCCCTTCACTTATATTCCTAGTAGCGGTGGATCCGCTCCAGTTATTAATACTTATTCAATCACTTTTAACACCAACTCAAGCACCAGTGGAACGGCACCAGCTAGTCAAACTAAAACTCAAGACATTGCCCTAAGCTTGTCTACAAATAGTGGATCTTTAGTTAAAACGGGGTATGCCTTTTCTGGCTGGAACACTGCAGCCGATGGCACCGGAACTAATTACGCTGTGGGCGCAAATTATACAGACAACAAAGACGTCATATTATATGCCAAGTGGGTGGCTGTTCCTCCATCAAATCTTTCATATAATCTTCCTCATTTATTTGTCATAGACCAACCTATTGCTAGCACCTCTCCGGTGGTTACGGGGGTAGTTGATAGTTATTCAATATCACCAGCTCTTCCAACTGGCCTCTTGTTTAGTACTTCAAGTGGACAAATCACTGGCACACCCACTGTTAGTACAAGCAAAACAACTCACACAATGACCGCAACTAACGCCGGAGGTTCTGCAACCTTTGACGTTGACATAATGATTGTTGGCACAGTTGTTGGTGCAAATGGAAAAATTTGGCTTGATAGAAATCTAGGAGCAGCTCGGGTCGCAACCAGTAGTGATGATAATTTAGCTTATGGTGATTTATATCAATGGGGTCGACCGACTGATGGTCACGAACTTCGCACTAGTGGAACGCAATCGGGAGCAGTGTCTAATGTAGCACCTGGCACAAATACTTTTATTATTTCAAGTGATTGGTCTAGTGTTGACGATAGCGGTGCGATTCGTCAAGCAAATTGGGGTATCGGTGGAGTGAGTAATCCTTGCCCAACTGGTTTTAGACTGCCAACAGAAACAGAATTAATAGCAGAATATACTAGCTGGGGTTCTGGTGATGCGACCGGTGCCTTTGCTTCACCTTTAAAAATAACAGCAGCTGGTGTTCGCTCAAATAATAATGGCGCTGTGATTAACGTTGCTTCTACTGGTTATTATTGGTCAAGCACCGAAGATAATAATCTCATGCGCTATTTTCTTTTTGCTGGTGGTGTTTTTATGAGTAGTATTGATCGTGGATATGGACTTACTGTTCGTTGTACCGCGAATTCTTATGCCGTTGCTTATAATGACAATGGAAGCACTAGCGGAACAAAACCAAATAATCAGGTTAAAGCGCACGATTCAAACCTTGTTTTAGCTGCTAATAGTGGTGGTTTAGTTAAAACCGGCTACACTTTTTCTGGTTGGAATACGTCAGCTGATGGCTCCGGTATTAGTTATGCGGCAGGTGCTAATTATAACACCAATGCCAGTGTTACTCTCTATGCAAAATGGGAACTAGAAATAGTGATTGGCAGTAGTTATCAAGGCGGTCAGGTGGCTTATATATTTCAAGATGGTGACTCAGGTTATGTGGCTGGTGAAACACATGGGTTGATTGCTGCTACAAACAATCAGAGCACTGGCATCGTTTGGGCTAAACCCGCTTATCAGTCTTCCTCTGTTCCGGATGGCACATTGCCCGCAATTGGCAGTGGTTTGTTAAACACAGATCATATCGTTGCTCAAAATGGTCTTGATAGTACCTATGCAGCTGGAATTGCTCGCTCTTATAATGGAGGCGGTTATAATGATTGGTATTTACCAAGTCAGAATGAATTAAATAAACTGTATGATAGTCGAGGGATAATTAGTAATCTTACTCCAGACTATTATTGGACATCCACCGAAGGCGGATCAAGTAACGCTCAGAGTAGGCATTTTCAATTTGGTAGTTTATCTAATAAGACCAAGAGTTCTACTGCTTATGTCCGAGCGGTTCGTTCTTTCTAGTTATAATTTTGCACCATTAAACGAATCTAATTTATGGTTTCATATAAACACACTCAAGTTGGGTATTTAATGTTGTTTGTGACACTGGCGGTTTTAGTGCTTTTTGGATGGGCTCAAACTACAGCTAGAGCTGAGCTACCATCTGTTAATTCCGGCACCAATTTGCTTGCCACCTCTGCGATGGTTTTGGTTTTGTTTATTCTTATGTCATTTGCAACATTGACAGTTTCTCTTGATCAAAAATATCTTCGACTTAAGTTTGCTTATGGTTTTTTTCGTAAAAAATTTTTTCTTGAAGAAATATCTTCAGTAAGATCAGTAAAGAATCGCTGGTATTATGGTTGGGGAATAAGATTTTGTTTTTGGCCAAAAATGTGGATATTTAATGTTTCTGGTTTTAAGGCAATTGAAATTATGATGAAGAACGGAAAAGTTTATCGCATTGGAACGGATGTTCCGGAAGAATTAGAAACGGCGATTAAGCGAGCTCTAAATAGTTAAAACAAGATATACAAATCAAGTGTTTCGGTTTCATTCTTGTCTTTCTGTTTTTAAATGATCTTATTTTTTAAAAATATATGTATTGACAAATAAATAATAATGCCATACAATGTAATTATTATCAAAAATATATGATTACTAAAAACAACGAACAAATTCAGATTCGCATCGATACTAAAACTAAAAGAGAAGCAAAAAAAATTCTCGATAGTTTAGGTATCGACATGAGTTCCGCTATTAAATTATTTTTTCGTCAGATCATTAATGCCAGGAATTTACCGTTTGAATTAAGGGGCGAAAATGGACTTACTTTGCGTAACGCCGAACTACTAAGAGAGTCAACCCTGAGTGCTCAAAATAGCACTAAGACTTTTGACAGTGGAGCAGCTTTACTTATCGATGCTTTGAAAGATTAATTTATGTTTTTATTGAAATTTTCTAGTCGGTTTAAGAAAGACTTAAAGTTATATAAGCATAATCAAATTTTTTTAGTTGAATTAGAAAAAGTGTTAGATCTTTTAGTTAAAGGAAAAGACTTGCCAGTCAAAAATCTTTGCCACCCACTTATTGGTGAATTTAAAGGTTGTTTTGAATGTCATCTTCGACCTGATATTCTTTTAATTTATAAGATTGAAAAAACAGAGTTGCTTGTTTTATTGCTGCGAGTTGGTTCACATTCAAATCTTTTCTAATTATTTTAATAATTTTCTTGTCTTCTTCTGGTTTTTAAACACCTTGAAAAACTATTTTTGCATAAAGGATTAAACTTCAAAATTGGTAGTGCTAAATTCAAACTAATTATTAGTGATTTAAAATTTTATGAAAGCAGAAAAAATAAGCCTGGAAAATGCTAAAGAAAATAAACTTTTTTATTTTGTAGCAAATTTAATAATATATCGAGAAAGTGATCATCGCTGTTTAATTTTAAAGAGAAGTAATGAAGAGAAGGTGCATGCAGGCAAATATTGTGTTCCGGGGGGAAAATTGGAGTGGGAAAATTTTGATTTAAAAAGTCCAACAAGAATGAATAGTGATGTTTATGATTTTGAAGGTGCTTTAGAAAACTTATTGAGAAGAGAGGTTTTTGAAGAATCAGGACTGGAAGTGGAAAGCGAATTTTATTATATTAATAGTGTCGGATTTGTTAGGCCAGATGGTATTCCGGTGATGATGCAAAAATTTACTGCTAAATATAAAACAGGAGAGGTTCAATTGGAACAGGGAGCTTTCACCGATTATGCCTGGGTTAACAAGGATGAAGTCATTGAATTTGATTGTATTGATGGAGTAAAAGAAGAGATTATTAAAGCTATTAATTTATTTAATTAATATCAAAAATGATTAGAAAAATTAAACCCAGTGATCTATTGGTGTGTGCGAATATTTTGGAAGATGCTTATAGTAAATTTCCTTACGGCGAGATTTTTAAAGAAGAAAATTCGAATAAGTATATTTTAGAAAAATACAATAATTGTAAGGATGATAGTTTTGTCTTCGTGGATGATCAGCAAAAAATTATCGCATTCATGTTTTTAAAAATATCATTTTGGGCTAATGGTCCGCAGGCTATTTTAGAAGAAATAGTTGTTAGTCCGTCTGTCCAGAACTCTGGAATAGGGAAGGAGTTGCTTAGCCATATGCATTGTTATTTGAATTCTTTGGGCATAAAGTCTATTATTTTGTGGGCTAAAAATGATCGCCGGTTGTTAAATTTTTATAAAAAACAAGGATTTAGTTCAACTGATGATTTCGTGATGATGTTTTATAATAAGTAATTACGCATTTCATTTTTTGGTTTTTCTAGTAAAAATAAGCTATTAATAGCTTATTTTTTGTTATTAATTGTTTTATTCTTCAGCCCTTGAAAGAGTAAATTAATTTTGTTACAATATTTCTCTTAATTAAAAAAGATTAAATTTATATTGTAAATATATGGCAAGATACTTAAAATTAAAACTAAAAACCCGCCAGAAATATGGCCTCGCCTCTCCGGAGGAAAGTATTCGAAGAAAAAAGAAGGTCATTCCCAGGCAAACCGACTATGGGCAAAGATTAGAACAGAAGCAAAAGTTAAAATACATTTATGGGGTAATGGAAAAGCAAATGAAGCGTTATGCCAAAGAAGCTTTTAGTGGTAAAGGGGATGCTCAAATTGAATTGTTGCAGAAACTGGAAATGCGTTTGGATAATGTAGTGTTTCGTCTGGGTTTTGGCAAAACCAGAGAACAAGCCAGGCAACTAGTTAATCATGGACATATTCTTGTTAATAACAAAAAAGTGGATATTGCTTCTTATCAGCTTAGTTCGGGTGAGCTTGTTAGCCTTAATGAAAAAATTAGAAAGAATCATTTTTTCACTTCCCAAATTCAAGAGAATCAAAAATCTTTAGTGTTGGCGAGTTATTTGGAATATCGTCCTGATTCTGGTCGGGTTCTTGGTTTGCCCAAAAAAGATGATTTGGCACAAAATGTGGATATTGCGAAGGTGATGGAATTTTATCGAGAGATTATTTAGTTGATAATTTTTAAAATAAAAAATTAGTAGAATTAAGAAAGTTCAAGTCCTATTTAAAAGACTAACCAATTGGTTAGTCTTTTAGTTTAATTTTTATTTAAGGCCATTTGCTTTTAACAATGGAACATACTCGCGATCGTTATTGTTGATATGCCAAATCCACCATTCCTTCAGAAAATTAGAAATTTCGAGAAAGACTTTATCATCTTTTTTTTCGTTATAGTTTCTTTGCCATTCATCAATTTTTAGTCGATATTGGTTGTGAACAGCAATGTGTTCAGCGGCTTTTTCATATCGAAAATCCTGAAAATATTTTTCTTCAGTTTGAAAATGATAAATTGCGTAATCTGCTAGTTTTTTAATTATTTTGCTAATCTCATCTGAGTCTTGATGTTTTTTTTCAGCAAATAAATCTGAAAGATTATTGATGATCATGAGAATTTTTTTATGCTGTTCGTCAATCTCATAGTGTTTTAGGTACACACATATGGCGGTTTTAGTTATTAATTAAAACCATATTTTTTGAATTAAGTTTATTATTCTTTAATTATAACATTTTTATGAATTAAATTGTATAATTCGGTAATTTCTACTTTTTTTGGATGAATTTATTTTTTAAAAATAAGAGGGAGGTGTTTGTGGTGGTTTGTTGTAAAAAGGGAAAAGCGCTAAAATGGTAGGGTAATCTTATTTATATGCCTTTCATTAATTCTTTAGTTTCTTTGGCTTTTAAGTCTCGCGTAGAAGAAATTAATTTTTTCCGAAAAAATCCAGCAGTGACGAGTAGTCGAGTTTTTTTTGATTTATTAAATAAAGCAGCGTTAACCGATTGGGGGAAGAAATATGGATACGAGGCAATTCTCAAAGAAAAAGATTTCAAAAAAGCTTATGAGATTTTTAAAAATCAGGTTCCGCTTTTTAATTATGATGATTTACAGCCTTGGATTGAAAAGATTATTGTCGGCGGGAAAAATGTTCTTTGGCCAGGAGAAACTCGCTGGTTTGCCAAGTCTTCTGGAACCACGAGTGATAAAAGTAAATTTATTCCAGTAACTTCCGAGTCCTTGGACACCTGTCATTACCAAGGAGGGAAGGACTTGATGGCTCTTTATTTGGAACAAAAACCAAAATCTAATATTTGTTTAGGAAAAACACTTAGCGTTGGCGGAACTTATCGTCCTGATGGTCAAAAAAATAATGTGTTATGTGGCGATTTGTCGGCAATTTTAATGGATAACTTGCCTTTTTGGGCGCGTTTTATGAGGGTGCCAGATATTTCAGTCGCTCTTTTGGATGAATGGGAGGAGAAGATCGAAAGAATTTCTCGAGAAACAATTAAAGAGAACGTTGTGGCCTTGGCTGGCGTCCCATCTTGGACTTTAATTATTTTGCGTCGCATTTTAGAAATTACCGGCAAGAAAAATATTTTAGAGGTTTGGCCGGACCTAGAACTATTTATTCACGGTGGGGTCAGTTTTACTCCTTATCGTGACCAGTTTCAAGAATTAATTCCGAGTGAAAAAATGAATTATTGGGAGGTCTATAATGCCTCGGAGGGGTTTTTTGCGATGAATGATGGTTCGGGTTCTGACGATTTATTGCTTCTTCTGGATTATGGAGTTTTTTATGAATTTATTCCTCTTGATGAGCTAAGCAAAGAAAAGCCAGGAGCAGTTAGTATTGATGAAATTGAAATTGGAAAAAACTATGCCCTGGTTATTTCTAGCAATGGTGGTCTTTGGCGTTATTTAATTGGCGATACTGTGGAAATTACCTCCACTCAGCCAGTTCGCTTGAAAATTTCCGGAAGAACCAAACATTTTATTAATGTTTTTGGGGAAGAGTTAATGGTTTCCAATGCCGATCAAGCGATTGGTATTGCTTGTCAAAAAAGTAGCGCTAGTGTCCGAGAATATACCGTCGCCCCAATTTATTTGGGCAATGATCATTCTGGTGGACATGAATGGTTAATCGAATTTTCGCGAGCACCAAAGGATCTTGAGCAATTTACTAAAGATTTAGATGAAGCTTTGAAAGCAGCTAACTCTGATTATGAAGCGAAGCGGTATCAGGATTTAATTTTGAATTTTCCGGTGCTTCGAGTTGCGAGAGAAAATTTATTTTATGATTGGTTAAAACAAAAAGGGAAGCTTGGCGGTCAAAACAAAGTTCCACGCCTTTTTAATCGTCGTGATTATTTGGATGAATTATTAAAATTTGTATGATTTTTAATTTGAATAAAAGAATTTTTGTTTTTGCTTTGATGGTGTTGCCGGTTCCTTTCACGACACAAGCACCATTTGCTCAGTGGTCTGATGCTCGCCAGCAAGATGGCTGTGAAGAGGCTGGGGCGGTCATGGCGATGGCTTGGGCGCAGGGGAAGAAAACAATCACCAAAGAAAACGCTCGAAAGGAGATTATTGCAATTTCGGACTTTGAATTGAAAAAATATGGTGAATATCGTGATATTTCACTTCCTGATTTGAGATCTTGGGTATTTATTGGTTATTTTAAATATAATGAGAAAAAAGTGCGAGTGCTTGAGAATATTAAGTTGGAAGATTTAAAAAAAGAGTTAAAGAAAGGAAATTTGGTGTTAGTACCAACCGACGGAAGAGCCTTGAAGAATCCTTTTTTTAAGGCACCGGGACCGGAAAGACATTTGGTGGTGTTGAAAGCTTATGATCCGAAAAAGAAAGAGTTTGTTACTAATGATCCGGGAACCAGAAAAGGTGAAAACTATCGTTATCCGGAAAATATTCTTTTCAAAGCAATTAGAGCTTATCCAACCGGTTATCATTTGCCGATCAAGGAAATCAAGAAAACTATGTTGGTGGTGGAAAAATAAATTTTTATTTAAAAAAACACTCTCAGATTCCGTTGAGAGTGTTTTTTATATCTATTATTCAATGCAGCAATCAACTACTTTCTTAACCATTTCACCGAGCCTTCCGGCAAAACCCTTCGGTTTCTGATCGGTGTTATTGATTGCTTCGTCATCGATTTTTTTAATTCCCTCTGTGTCTACCAGTTTCATATTCAAGCCCCAGAAAAGGGAATAGAGCTCGTAGGATTTCTTAAACATTTCCGCTGCTTCATCTTCATTGCCTCTTCCTTGTGCCTTTGTGCCAACTTCCATGAGGCGATAAGAAGCGGCTAATAAATGTTTGGAAATACACCAAACTTCACCTTCGTATTCTTTAATAATCTTCTTGAGCAGTTCTTTGCGCATTGCCCGGACTTCATCTAAGAGGCGGTAATATTTTCGATCACCAGTTTTAGCGCCAGTGAAGAAAAAATGTTCTTCAATACTCACTAGATTCATGATTGCAATACTCAGGTCTTGATCGGAAGAAAGGTCTAATTTGTGATCCTTCTTCATTTCATCTGCTTTTTCGATTAGCTCATTGATTTTCTTTAATTCCTCTTCGTGCATATCTTTAATTGACTAACAAATAAAATAACAAACCTAAAATAGCAAGATTAACAACCGGCATCGCAATTTTTTGAAAAGGGAATTGAGCATGACCGTCATTTTTTTTCTTGATATCATTATACCAAAATTGAGAAAGAATGAAAACAATTGAACCACTAGTAATACCAAGGGCTAGTTTGTCGACGCCATAGATTTCTTTTTCTGGTTGACCAATCAGCCCCTGCCAAAACAAAGGGAGAACAACCAGCAAGTAATAGGTCAAAATGGTTAAGGTGTTTCTTGTTTTTGGGTGTTTATACCAAATTTTTCTTTTTTCAAACCAACCAATATTCCACCAGGCCATTGCAATAATCATCGCCCCAATCCAGGAGCCAGAAATCGTGTCATCAATACCCAGATATTCACTGAGACCAAGTCCGGCACCAATAGCAATCACGCAAAGTGGACAAACTGCTTCAGCTATTTTTGGGAGAAGAATAATTGGCAGAGCAACCAGTAATTTTTTTGGGTTAATTTTCATCGATTTATTTTTGTTTAAACCAGTTAATAATCTCTTCGTCACCGATTAAGCAGTTTTCCCCAGTATAGAGAAAGGGAACACCAATTTTTTCAGAATCAAGCCCGCATAATCTTGCCTTGCTTCCCATTAAATTTGCATTTTTTTGACTTCCATAGACTTCTAGATGTCGGTAGCTGGTTTCGCTGGGATTGGTTTTTAAGTATTCGTCGACTTTTTCACAATGGGGGCAAGTGCTCCCATAAAAAAGAATAATTTTTGGTCGAGAGGTGCTAATGATAATCAAAAATAATAAAATGATCAACGAAAAAAAGAGAGGCCAAAGTTTTTTTAGCTTTTTCATAAGTGGAATTATTATTTTTTAATTATATCATTAAATGATTTAAAGTTCCAAGGATCGATTTTTGATCTTTTCTTGGCAATTTTCTAGGAAGACTTTTTGAGTAATGATTTTGTTCTCGCGATTTCCATAAGATCTCACACTGAGATTATTTGATTCAACTTCTTGGTCACCAATAACTAGTTGATACGGTATTTTTTCGGCAGCACAATTTCTAATTTTATTACCGATAGTATCTCCGCTATCATCAACTGTTACTCGAATGCCAGCTGATTGGATTTCTTTAGCCAATTTTGAGCAATACTCTAGATGTCTTTCACTGACTGGCAAGAGTTTAACTTGAACGGGGGCCAACCAGAGAGGCATTGCACCAGCGAAATGTTCAATAATGATTCCAAGGAATCTCTCAATTGAACCGAGAAGAGCGCGGTGCAAAACAACTGGTCGCTTTTCTTTGCCATCACTATCGATATAATTAAGATCAAAGCGAAGGGGCAGTTGATAGTCGAGTTGGATGGTTGCTAATTGCCATTGGCGACCAATAGCATCTTTTACTTTGACATCAATTTTTGGTCCATAAAAAGCACCATCACCTTCATTAATCTGATATTTCAAATCAGCTCCAGCCAAAGCCTGTTTCAAACTTTCTTCGGCCTGATCCCAAACTTCCTTTTCTCCTAAGAATTTTTCTGGTCGAGTTGATAAATGAATTTCATCTACTTCGAGGCCAAATACTTGATAGATTTTTTTAATTTTTTGGAGAAGAGCAGAAATTTCTTCTAAGATTTGTTCTGGACGAGCAAAAATATGGGAATCGTCTTGAGATAGACTACGAACCCTGGTGAGACCATGAAGAGTTCCTGATTTTTCATTGCGGTAGAGGGTTGAACTTTCAGCAAGTCGCAAGGGGAGTTCTTTGTAGGAATGAATATCGCGCTTGAAGATTAACATGTGTGCCGGGCAATTCATTGGCTTGATTGCCATATCAATATCATCGTCAGCATGATGAAGACAGAACATATCTTCTTGATAATGCCCCCAGTGTCCAGAGGTTTTCCAGAGTTCATCATTAAACAAATGAGGGGTGCGCACTTCCTGGTAACCTTTACCATAAGATTCTTCTCGAACAAATTTAATTAACTCTTGGAGGATAATCATTCCTTTTGGGAGGAAAAAAGGCATTCCGGGTGCGTATTCATGTGTCATGAAAATATCTAACTCTTTGCCAAGTTTGCGGTGATCTCTTTTTTCAGCTTCAAACATCATTTGGTCGTAACTAATTAGATCTTCTTTGGTATTAAAAGCCAGACCATAAATACGAGTTAGCATTTTATTATTTTCATTACCACGCCAATAAGCACCAGCTAATTTTTGTAAGCGAAAACTTTTTTGACCAATTTCTTTGGTATTTTCAATATGTGGTCCGCGGCATAAATCAGTAAAAGAGCCAACGGTGTAGAAACTAACTTTTGTTTCGCCTTTTTTCTGGAGATCGGCAATGAGTTCGTGTTTGTATGGTTCAATTTTTTGATCAACTTCTGCTAAAGCTTGGTCGATTTCTTTTTCTTCTCGATTAAAAGATAGTCCCTTGTTGATTAAACTGATCATTCGCTTTTCAATTTTTGGGAGGTCGGAATCAGAAATTTTGAGGTCGCCAAAATCAACGTCATAGTAAAAGCCATTTTCAATTGCCGGGCCAATTGCCAATTTTGCTTCCGGATAATCTTCTTTGATCGCTGCAGCCATAATATGAGCCAAGGAGTGGCGTTTTAGTTCTGCTGGATCTTGTTTTTTTTCGTTCATATTTTTGTAATTTAATTAATTTTTCCAAAAAACCCGCCCTGGTCAAAAAGATAAAAAATTATCTTGTTGACCGGGACGGGATTGAAGTATCTCGCGGTTCCACCCAGCTTCTTTCGTTTTTTTGAAACGAAAACTCTTTTGGAATTTTGCCTTAGGAGAATGGTTCTCATCGTTTTTTGGAAACGATCCTAGTTTGGTGGACCAGGCAATCAGCTGTTTAATTAGTATAGCGATTCACTGGTTATTTGTAAAGAGTGGCTTAACGAGCAACGGCAAAGCCGATTATTTTTTTGGCACCATATTTTTTTAAGATTTTGCTTGCCTCGGAAAGAGTTGCTCCGGTGGTCACAACATCATCTACTAAAATAATTTGGTAATTATTTAAATTTGCCCCTTGCCAAGAAAAAGCATCTTGAATATTTTGGCCTCTTTTCTCAACTGAGACCTTTGATTGCGGAAGACGATTTTCTTTTTTTAGCTGATCACAAATTGGAATTTGAAAATGAGCGCTTAGCTCTCGAGCAATGATTAGGCTTTGGTTGAATCCTCTTTCTGTCTGGCGTTTTGAGGATAAAGGAATAGGAATTAAGAGGAGCTGATTTTTTTCTTTGAGTAAATCAAGGATCTCTGGAAATTTTAAAATTCCCTTAATCAATATTTTTCCTAAAGTATTACTAAGTTCAGATATTGAAGAAAATTTACATGTTTTAATTATTTTTTTAATTTGGATATTCTCATAGTCGCAAACGGAAAAGACTAGTAGTTTCTCGAATCTTTCAAAGGAAGGTTGGAGTGGTAACTCTTGAAAACATTTTTCACACAACCAAAAACCTTCGCGTTGGCAACCGAAGCAATGCAAAGGGAAGATGATGTCGAGAATTAAATTTAATAATTTTTTCATTGAACAAAAACCGCCTTTCGGCGGTTTGAAAGATTACAAGTTTCTGAAATATTTATTTTAAGCGCACTTGGTAAAGTTGGCCAGTTTGCTTATCTGTGAAATAAAGTTTGTCTTGGTTCGCGGTGACTATTACCTGGGAAATAGTAAAATCTCCTTGAGGAGTAGCAATTAAATTTTTTGCCCCAGTTTTTAGATTTATTTTGTAGAGGTTGTCAGCAGTTTGATCAGCTACTTCTGGATAAAGACCAGCGCCTTCTGGCAGGCTCTTTGGAACAGCGCAATAGACATCATTGTTGGTGGCGAAGGTGCATTTACTTGCCCAGGTTTCGAGGCTGATTCCTTTGGTGATTGAACCAATGTTGCCATTTTCAGTTTCCGCAATCCAGAGTTTGGGCTTCAAACCGTTATTGGTGTTGTAGACGCTATAAAGCATTTTGTCACCGTTAGTTGACCATTGAGATTCAAATCCTCGGCCCTGAACGATCATTGATTTCATGTTTTCACCGTTAAAGCCGACAAAGAAAACTTCTTTGCGATCAAAGTCTACGCCCTTCACATAAGTTGCAGCGACTTGGTTATTTGGTGACCAGCTAACTTGAACATCTTGGTCGTTAAGTCCAATATATTCAATTGCTCTTGCTTTTGAGCCGTCGTCATTGGCAGTGATTAAGTAGCGGCTGTCAGGATCTTGCCCCAAGCTCTTGGTGCTGATTTTTGTGCTATCGGGAGAGAAAGAAAATTCTTTCCAATGAGCGGGCAATAAAACTTGGTTTTTGGTATCAAAATTATAAATCGATTTTGTGCCATCGGGATACTCTAGGACGGCTTTTTTGTTATCTGGTGACCAAATCACATTATTGACATTAGGAAAAGATTTGTCGCTGATTTCTTTGATGTTGCCACTGGAATCGAGACGATAAAATTTTCCATCGAATTCATTATAGTATTGAATAGCATTACTACTCAGAGAAGGACTGATGATGGGAGCATTGGAAACATTTTTGGCGCTCGTTATTCCGCCATTAGCAATTTGAGAAATTGAAGCATTTTCTCTTCCGGGGATTAATTGATCATTGCTACCTGGTTTATTTTGGTCGGTAATATTTTCGTTTCCAGGAATTTGACCACCAGTGGTGCCATCAATAATTTGACCACTTCCATCACCAGCGCCAGGGAGGTTACCACCGAAATTGGTTTGGTTGTCTTGGCTAGCTTGCGGTCCAAACTCGCCAGTAAAAAAAGTTTTCCAAAGCAAGAAGCCAATTAGAACGGAAGCGCTTAAAAAGCCAAGCAGAAAAAATATTTTTTTGTAACGAGAAAAAAAATTCATATATTAATTTTTTAGAGCTTTTAACTTGTTTCGTTTTCAATATTATTATATAATATTAAAAGATAAGATACAATCAGATTTTTCTTGTTTATTTGGCGGAAATATTATTTTTTATTTTTATGGGTTCTCCTTTTTTTTCTAATGATACTTATTTCGGGATTGATATTGGCGATTCTTCTTTGAAGATGGTGGAACTAAAAAAGCAAGGTTCTCGTTTGATTTTAATGAATTATGGGTTCACTGAAAATTTGAGTAATATCCAATTCACAAAATTAGATGATGTTGATTATTTGGCAGCCGCGATTAACAAAGTTCGCAGTGAGGCTGGAATAAAATCAAAAAAAGCAGTGGTTTCTTTGCCCGCTTTCTCGGTCTTCTCTTCAATTATTAGTATTGTAAATAACGATCGAAAAGTTTTACCAGATGCAGTTCGAGAAGAAGCTCGAAAGGTGATCCCTTTGCCACTTGAAGAAATGATTTTGGATTGGAAAATTATTCCTTCAGCTGATACCAAGGAAAGCAATAATTTAAGCATTTTTTTAACTGGTTCACCAAAGAAATTAGTTCGTCGTTATATTGAAATTTTTGCAAAAGCCCACTTGGAATTAGTGAGTCTTGAAACCGAAACTTTTTCTTTGATTCGTTGTTTAATGGGAGATGATTTAGCAACAACAATGATTGTGGAAATTGGTTCAAATAGCACGGACATTGTCATTGTGAAAGAAAGTATTCCGGTGATTAGTCGTAGTTTGGAAGTATGTAGTCGGACAATCACGAATATTTTAGCAAAGAACATGAACATCTCTTTCGCAAAGGCGGAGCAATTCAAATTAGATCTCGGTTTTACTTTTAATAGTCAGGATAAAAGAATTGAATTGCCGCCAGTAGTTATTTCTGCTGTTCAACCAATCTTGAACGAGGTTCAATATATGTTGGAATTTTTTTCCAGCAATTATCACTCCAAGGTGGATAAAATTATTCTTTCTGGTGGTGGAGCAATGATGTTTGGTTTGCGGGAATATTTATCTGATAAATTAGATATGTCGGTGTTTGTTGGTGATCCTTGGGCTCGTGTCGATTGCCCAACAGAGCTAAAAGAAATTGTCAGCGAAGTTGGGCCGCGTTTAGCGGTGGCAATTGGCTTGGCAATGCGTGAAGTTTAAAAAATATGATCTTTGGTCGCAAAAAAAAGAATAACAATAACCTCGATGCTTTCTTGAATGAAACTGTATCTGGTTCGGCGACTCCAGGTAGCAATCTTCCTGAGGAAAAAATAGGTTCAACTCAAACGGAAATTTCTGAAAAAAAAATAACGCAAAAATCATTTCAAGCCGCCGTTTCTCCTAAAAATGATTTTCATAATCCAGAAATCTTGCAATTAGATTTAATTCGACAGGAGATGGAAGGTCGGATTAATTGGCGTCGTTACTTCAATTTGTTAGCGGCCACTTGTTTGATGTCGGCTTTGGTGATTGCTCAGGTTTATTACATTATCTCTTGGTGGGGTAGTAGCGATATTAGCTCAGAAAATATTTTAAGAAATAGTGCAAAAGCTCAAGACGATATTAAAAATCTTCAAAAAACCTCAGATGAAGTTTTGCGTTTCAGTAAGCGAGCCGATTTAGTTTTACCGCTCTTAGAGAAACATATTTATTGGACTAATTTTTTTAATTATCTCGAAAGAAATACTCTTAGCAATGTCACCTTTTCTGATTTCTCTGGAGATTTGAAAGGCGACTACACCTTAACCGCAGAAGCAAAACATTATAGTGACATTAACTGGCAGGTGAAAAAGTTTTTAGCTGATGACTACACTATTGCCGCCACAGTTTCTGAGGGAAGTTCTGGTGATGGCGATACTGAAACAAAGTCAGAAAATGCTACTAGTTCAGAAAAAAGTCAGATTGATGAGGCGAAGCGCTTGGCTGAAGAGAGAAGACTGAAAATTGCTGGGCCACAGTCGGTTACTTTTGTGATTAAATTAAAAGTTAAACCAGAAATTTTTTATCTTACTGAAAAAAATGGAAAACCTTGAAAAAAAACCAAATAATTTTGAAATTTGGTTGGCTGAATTTTTGAAAAAATATTTTGGTATTGTTTTGTTTTTGGTAGCGTTATCGGTTGCAGTTTTGGGATATTTTTTAGTGATTAGTCCTCACTTTCAGGCTTCAGCAATTTTGGTTCAGTCTAGTAGTTTTGAACAAGAAAAGAAATATATTCAAATTGTTCAAAAATTAACAGACCTGAAGTCAATGGAGAAGGCTTATAAAAAAATTGATTCCGATGTTATTCGAAAAACAGAAGAATTTTTGCCACCGGAGTATGTTCAGGAGCAATTATTTTTGGAATTAGAGCAAGTTATTATTAAAAATGGCTATACCGTTAATTCAATGGCTATTCAAAAAGAATTAGGTGTTTCTGGTGATGTTCCTGATTCTAGCGTTGGTCGGGTTAAGGTTTCTTTGAAGGTGAGCGCTGTTGATTACCAAGATTTCAAAAAACTCTTATCAATTGTTGAAACTAATATTCGCTTGATGAATGTTAATAAGTTGACTTTTTCCCCTAGCGACCAGTCCGCTTCTTTTGATTTTTTTACTTATTTTTTAAGGGATAAATAGCTATGCGCAAGGATACTTTTGTTTTTTATTTTTTGGGCGCGATTATTTTGACTCTGTCTGGATTTTTTCTATTTTCCAAAAATATTTGCAGTGAGTTTTTAGGTATCATGGCGAATTCTAATAGTAGTTATATTAACGACCTACCATCAATCAAGAGAAAACAAATTTCCTTTGATGATGGTTTTATTAAAGACAGCCGTTTTTTAGTATTAAACCGAGAATGGTTAGCACCAACTTCTTTTTCAGAATTAACATCAGCATCTTCATCAATTAAGAGTCAGATTGATTTTAAAGTCGGTAATCAGAATTTATTTAAGGTGGACGAGACCAAAAAATAAGTGATATATGAATAGAAGCGAACAATTACTGTCTTTATTGAGAGTTCAGGGTCTAATTTCGGCCGAGCAACAAGGGGAGATTTCCGCGATGTTAGCTCAGGCTGATTTTGATTTGAACGAGTATTTGTTGAAATTAAAAATTATTGACGAAGAAAAGCTCTATGAGATGTGGTCGGCTGTTTATAATTTGCCTTATTTTAACGCTACTGCAGTAGAGATTTCTCGTGATGACTTAGCCCTTCTATCTCAGGATATTGCTCGCAATTTTAAAATTGTTTGTCTGGGAAAAGAAGCGAAATTTTTAAAATTTGGTTTAACCGCTCCAAACTTGAAAGCGATGGAGGTGGTTAACTTTTTGGCTCAAGAACAAAAATTAACGCCAAAATACTTTATTGTTTCCCCCTCCGGGATTGAAAAAATTCTCAAAGAATATCAACAGATTGAAGAAGAAATTTCGAGCGCCTTGGAAGAAAAAACCAAAGAAGAGGGTGATGAATTAATTCAGTTGAAATCAGGAGACGATGAAACAATTAGTGTTAGCGGGGATGATATTAATAGTGCGCCGGTTGCCAAGATTGTGTCAGCAATCATTCGTCATGCAGTTGAAGCGCGAGCGAGTGATATCCACATTGAACCCTTTGCCAAAGAAAGTCGCGTTCGTTATCGAATTGATGGTATCTTGCACACATCTTTGACTTTGCCAAAAAGTATTCATAATTCAGTAATTGCCAGAATTAAGGTTTTGGCAAAATTAAAGCTGGATGAATCGCGAGTTCCTCAAGATGGTCGTGTTCGCTTGCTAGTTGATGGCAAGGATATTGACTTCAGAGTATCCACTTTGCCACTTGCTAGTTCGGAAAAAGTAGTAATGAGAGTCTTGGATTCAACGAAAGGGGCGCCAGCGCTGGAAGAGTTGGGTTTTAATAATGTTTGCATGGAAAGTATCCAGCGAAGCATTAAAAAGACTAACGGAATTATTCTCGTTAGCGGACCGACTGGTTCTGGAAAATCCACCACTCTTTATGCAATTCTCACAATTTTAAATCAGGAAGGGGTTAACATCTCAACTCTTGAAGATCCAATTGAATATGAAATTAAAGGGGTTAATCAATCTCAAATCAAACCAAAAATTGGTTTTACTTTCGCAAATGGTTTAAGGTCTCTGTTGCGTCAAGATCCAAACATTATTATGGTGGGAGAAATTCGTGATGAAGAAACTGCAGAGTTGGCAATTCAGGCCTCTTTGACTGGTCACTTGGTTCTTTCTTCTATTCATACCAATGACGCCTTGGGAGCAGTTTTTCGCTTGGAAGATATGAAGGTGGAAAGATTTTTAGTATCCTCAACTTTGAGGGCTCTGGTGGCTCAGCGTTTGGTTCGTCAAATTTGTCCCCATTGTCGAAAAGAAAGAGTAGCTTCATCAACGGAGATGGCTTTAATCACTGAAGAATTGAAAGTTTTAGCTGACGAGACAATCCGAAAAGAAATCCCAGACTGGGTTGATCATTCATCTTTTGTTAATTATAAATTTTATCAAACAGTTGGTTGTGCCCGTTGTGAAAATACTGGATTTCTAGGCCGAGTCTCAATTGGTGAGGTAATTGAAGTTTCGGAAAAAATTAGAGAAATTATTGCCGATGAAAAACAAACTTTAACAGTGGAAGAAGTGAGAAAATATCAAGAGTTTATTTCTGTCAAACAAGATGGTTTGATTAAAGTGCTAAAAGGGATCACGACAATCGAGGAAGTTATTCGAGTTGTTGAGGTTTAAAATTATATGGCGATTTATTATTATAAGGCAAAAAATCAAGATGGTCGTTCTAGAAGTGGACACTTAGTGGCTCTTTCAGAAAATGAAGCACTAGGTAAACTTCGTCGTCGAGAATTGTCGCCAGTTAAAATTCGAGATGTTTCCAGGGATTTGGATACCAGAATTTCTCTCTTTTTGTTTAAGCCAAAAAACAAAGATTTGGTAATTTTTTCACGCCAATTTTCAGTAATGATTTCGGCTGGCGTTCCGGTGGTAGAATCTTTGAAAGTAATGGTTGATCAATCGAGTAATTTGTATATGCAAAGGATGATTACGCAAATTACCTCAGAGGTTGATGGTGGAGCAACTCTTTCTGATGCTCTCGGAAAACATCCAAAATTTTTTTCCTATTTCTTTATTAACATTGTTCGTTCTGGAGAAACTTCTGGAAAACTAGATGAAGTTTTGAATTATCTGGCAGATGAAATGGAAAAAAATTATGACATGAACAAAAAATTCTCTGGTGCTATGATTTATCCGGCTTTTATTATTAGTGCTTTGGGTGGAGTAGCGGTGATGTTGATGGTTTTTGTGATTCCACAATTAACCTCAGTACTCACAGAGACAGGAACAGTTTTACCTTTATCGACTAGAGTAGTTTTGGCAGTTTCTGGTTTTTTTCAAAAATATTTAATTTTATTAATTATTTCTTTAGGAACCCTGATCTTTTTAATCAGGGCCTATATTCGGACACCACAAGGAACGCGCTATGCTGATGAATTGTTATTGCGCTTGCCAATTTTTGGGGATTTGTTTAATAAAATTTATTTAATTCGTTTTACTAGATCACTAAGCACGCTTTTAAAAGGTGGCGTCACAATTACTCGAGCGCTTGAAGTTGCTGGGGCAGTTGCTGGAAATACTGTTTATCAAGATTTGATTAAAAAAACATTACTTTCGATTAATGATGGTCGTTCAATTTCGAGCGTGATGGAAGCGAGTAGCCAAATTCCAAAAATGGTGCCACAGATGGTTTCAATTGGTGAGAGAACCGGAAAGTTGGATATGGTTTTAGATAAGGTGACTGATTTTTATTCTCGAGAGGTGACAAATAAATTAAATAATCTAAGCACCTTGTTAGAGCCGATTATTATGGTTGTTTTGGGTGTTGGTGTAGCAGTAATGGTAGCGGCAGTTATCTTGCCAATGTATAACATGGCTTCTCAATTCTAAAAAGTATTGCTAGTCATTTTTTCTTGTGCTATAATTTCAGCATAAAAGCATAAAAGCATAAACGTATAAAAAATAAAATATTTATAAAAATTCTTTGGAGTAATAATCGATTTTATTTCAAAGTCTAAATCATCCGTAAGGATAAAAAATATGAAAAAGAACAAGAAGGGTTTTACCTTAATTGAATTATTGGTCGTAATCGCAATTATTGGTTTACTTGCAACCTTATCCGTTGTTGCTTTAAACAGTGCTCGGGTCAAGGCTCGTGACGCAAAAAGAGTTTCAGATATTAAACAAATTCAAACTGCCTTAGAGATGTATGCTGATAGCGCCGCTGACGGTCTTTATCCAGCCGCAACATCCTCCTTGTCCACACAGATGCCAACTTTCCCAACCAATCCATCACCAAGAAATGATGGTGGTTGCGCAAATTCCGATTATGTTTATGCTAGAACTGGTGCTACAGCCGGATCATCTTACACTTTAACCTACTGTCTTGGTTCTGGAGCAAATGCTGGTGTATTAGCAACAGCTACTCCAGCTGGTGTTCGCTAAGCAAAATTTAAAATAAAATCTTCTTAATCTAAGAGAAGTGATAGATTTAAATTATCTATCTTATTTACTAATAGTATGAAAAAGAGTAAAAAGGGTTTTACTTTGATTGAGTTACTGGTCGTAATCGCAATTATTGGTTTACTTGCAACTTTATCTGTTGTTGCTTTAAACAGTGCTCGTGTCAAATCACGTGACGCCAGACGTCTTTCTGATGTTAAACAAATTCAGACTGGCTTGGAGCTTTATTTTAATGCCAATGATGGTTATCCGACAGCCTCTGCTGTTACACTTGGAGGAGCTTCTTATGATTTCTTGTGTGAAGACACGGGATTTGTTGCTGCTGCCTGCACAGCTGGAAAACAACTCTTAGCTGTTCCAGTATTTCCAGTTCCAGCTGATGGTTGTGCTGCTGGTAATCAATATGTTTATACCTCAGCCGCTTCTTCTACTTATTCCTTAACTTATTGCAAGGGTAGCACTGGCTACACAGCGACTCCATCAGGAATTGGTCAATAATTTTTTAGTGCTATTTTTATGAAAAAGAGTAAGAAAGGTTTTACTTTAATTGAGCTTCTGGTTGTGATTGCAATTATTGGCTTGCTTGCCACTTTGTCCGTTGTCGCCTTGAACAGCGCTCGGGTCAAAGCTCGTGATGCGAGGAGAGTTTCGGATATTAAACAAATTCAAACTGCCCTAGAAATGTATTTTAACGAAAAAAATGCTTACCCAGGAACAGGGATAAACACTACTCTTAGTGATGTAAATGGTTTTTCAGCAACCGCTTCGGGGACAGTTTATTTGGGAAAGGTTCCGAGCAATCCAACACCTAGGGCTGACGGTGCTACTGCTTGTCCAGATACTGACTATGTCTACACTCAGGCTGGTTCCGGTGGATCTTCCTACACTTTGTCTTATTGTCTTGGTTCTGGGGCAAATGCCGGAAAAGCAACGGCCACTCCCTCTGGAATTAGATAATTATTTTTTAAAGATTTTAAAAACTCCTTTTTTGCAAGAGGGGTTTTTTGTTTTTTAGTTTCTGTTATAATAAAATTATGAAAACGAGCAGTAAACAGCATTTTTTGCAAAGTGATTTTTGGTCAGAGATTCTGCGACGGGAAGGAAAAAAAATTATTAATTTTTCTTCTTCGGACTTGGCTATGGCGGTCTTCAAAAATCTTCCCGGGTCTTATACTTATTGTTACTTGGCACGCGGGCCAATCTTTTTTGGTAATGAGGAAAAAAGGAGTTCTGGGGTAAGTGCTTTTTTGAAAGAGAGCACTTCGCTTTCAAAGACCGAAAAATTAGTTTTTGTTCGGATTGAGCCAAGTTTCGAAGATTTTTTGTTAATCAAAGAGTTTGCAAAAAGTGAAAAAATCAAACTACAAAAGACTATTGATTTGCAACCACAAAAAACTTTAATCATTAATCTAAGTAAAGAGCTTGGCCAACTAGAGAAAGAATTAAGTCAAAAAACAAGATACAATATTCGTCTTGCTGAGAAAAAAGGAGTAGTAATTGTGAAGGGAAGTCATCGGGAGTTTTCAGACTTTTGGCGCTTAATGCAGATGACTGGCGAGAGAGATTCGTTTGGAATTCACAATGAAGCCCATTATCGTAATCTAATTGAAAATGGCGGAGATAATTTGGAGTTATGGTTTGCTAAATTTGAGAACCAAATAATTGCAGCAGGAATCTTTTGTTTTTTTGGTGATCAAGCCACCTATCTTCACGGCGCTTCTGATCACAATTGGCGCAGTTTAATGGCTCCGCAGTTATTGCAGTGGAAAATTATTCAAGAAGCCAAACAGCGTGGTTTTTTGGTTTATGATTTCTATGGTATTGATGAAAAAAAATGGCCCGGCGTCACTCGTTTCAAGAAAGGTTTTGGTGGGGAAATAATTGAATATCCAGGAACTTATGATTTAGTTTTAAGACCAAGCTATTATTATTTTTATCAGAATCTGCGTTTGCTTTATCGCAAAATAAGAAAACTTTTATGAATATTGAATTGATTAATAAAACAAAATTTCAGTTACCAAAAAAAGAGTTGGAAAATATCAGCGCTTTGTTTTTGAAAAAAAATCTAATTTCTTGTTCTTCTTTGGCTCTTGTTTTTGTTGGTGAAGCAAGAATTAAAACTTTGAATTTAAAATATCGTCAAAAAAATCAAGCCACTGATATTTTGAGTTTTTCGGCGGCTAATTTTCCAGGAGCAGGCGCAGAGCTGATTCTTTGTCCAAAGAGAATTGCTCGTTATCTTGATTACCGAGAAGTATTTTTGGATTGTCCGGAATATTTTTCTCGGAGATTAACTTTGGTTAAAAAAAAGAAATTGCAAAAATATTTGTTATTTTTTGTGGTGATTCATGGCTTACTCCATTTGATTGGATTGAACGATGAGAAAGAAAATGATCGTCAAGAAATGGTTGCTTTGGGACGAAAATTTCTCGCTGATCATGGTTTTTTTCCAGCTTGATTAGTGCTATAATAATTGTAGATGAAAATTAATTTTTCTCAATTTTTTTCTGATTTTAAACCCGGTCTTTTAGCGGGGATCTTTTTTTTGTTTTTATTAATCACTTGGACACCGGTTGAAGCTTCTTCTAGTCACAATGTTCGTGGTTATGCACGTTTTACTTCCTTAGCCCCAGGCACTTTTATGAGTTTGAATTGTTTGGATGATGCTGGTGGGGGAAAATTTCCTTTTAATTTTCCAATTCATTTTTCGATTGCCACTTGTTCAATCAGTGATCATGGTGTGAATATTTCTAGTAATGGTAATTTTTCCGGAGCAGCCTGGTCTTATTTACATGGTGATATTGATTTTGAAACCTCAACCAGTTCACCAATAGACACTCCTGATAGTGGTGCTTTTCGCGCTAATTGT
>CAINDR010000055.1 GCA_903847415.1 Candidatus Falkowiibacteriota bacterium | reverse complement strand
GTTTAGGACTGTGTTAGGATTAAAGAAGAAGATTAGACAATGGAACTATTACTATAATAATTTAGAACATTGTGCCCTAGATGGCCTCACCCCAAATGAGGCTTTAGCTAGAGTGCAAAATGTGTGTACCTAAAACAGTATATACTTGACTTAAAAAGCGCTTTTTTTATTTTTCAAAATTATCTTTTACGCAATAACCATTTGATAAAAATTTCTTAACCAATAAAAAAGGAGTTAAATAATTTAATAACTCCTTGTTGAAAAGACCTTGTGCTTATTGCATTAAATTCCAAGTTGAAAAAATCGATGAACCAATAGAACCTTGAAATACTTAAAGATCTTTTTTTCGTCATTAATTCCTCCCAATTGAAAAATCCTAATCACATTAGACAAAAGGGTCTTGAACTCACTAAACCCGATTAAATCATCGTCAGATTTTAAAATTATTTCAATTATCTGATCTTTAGTAAGTCCCTTTTCTTTGGCCTTAATAATAGCTTTTTTTTCTTTTTCCACCATCTCTTCGCTAAGATGGGTCATTGCTACTTCACCAATCACTCCTAGAACAAATTGCCAAGAGATTTCAAATTGCTGCTCATCTGTTAAATAGGGATTCGAAGCAGTAAAGGGTTGATTATAAACATAACAACTCAAAAGATGATTTGAATATTCTATGGCAAAAAGCTCATAAATATCTCCTAAGGGGATTTGATCATCTTTGGCAATCTTAACCGTGCTTTGGGCGGTAAGTCTAAAAATATCCAATGGAATTTGCGTCTTAAAGTCATGAGCCATCTCCAATTGAACTTCATCTTTTGACATTTCTGAATCAAGAATTTCCTGTTTAGCGGCTAAAATATTTTCAACCGTCCGCTTATAATCATCTTCATGATAACTAGCCAAAATCCAACCTAAAAAAATTTTTTTTACAACTTCTCGTAAATTTTCATTTTCCATTCTACTGATTTTTTTGCCTTCAACTATTCATTGAAAGCGGATTAATAACTTTGTTTGTTTATTGCTTGATTCCCAAATTTTTAGAAACCAACCAATAAACAAACTGGAAATAATTCTTATTTTTAACAAACAAAATATCTTAGATATTTATCATTTTTATTTAGGAGTGTCAATAACCATTGGTAATGCGTACACACATGTCGCACTATTTTCTTAGCTCTTTTAATAAACTCTGCCCCGCACTAAAAAGGTTAGCCTCTGGTTAGCCTTTTTTTATAAAAAAGCGGGGGAACTTCCTAAATTTTGTGATGCGTTAAAAACTTCATTTCACTACGGAAAAATCCATTCCCACACCCAGCAACTGACAAAGTATTAATAATAAAAAATCGTATGATGTTTCCTAACCTATTAAAAACAAAAATGAGCCTTTCGGCTCGTTTTTGTGAGGTTGTTCCCCTAAAGAGACAATTTAATAATTTTGATATTTTAATTAAATCTGGCTTACTTTTTACAATACCTACCCTCTCTTTAAGTAAACTTTAACAAAACTGCTTTTCAACTCGGCAGCCTTGGCGGATAAATTTTCTGTATCTCCTGACTTAGCTAAATTTAATAGTGTTTCAAGATTATTTCTTATTGCTTTAATTTCTTCATCATTAGCTACCTCTTCAACGGCTATGAGTTTATCGTTAGCATCAACATAAGTTAAAACAACTCCGGCTGGATTTTTTTGATCAGCCTCAGCAATAACTTTCTCCATAGAATCATGAAAGTCGACTAAATACACTGCTAACATTGAAAAACCGTTACGTTTTAAAATATCTTGAAAAATTGGACGAACCTTTTCAAAATTAGTATGTGATTCTTTTAAATCACCTATATAAACTTTATCTTTCAAACTTAAGATTAGGGTGGATATTTTAGTTAAATCTGAATTAAAATTCTTGTCATTAGCAATCACGCGAGGATGATAATTAGAATACTTCTTGGAAAAATTCGCATATTCTAAAACCAACTTATCATAATTAGCAATTGATTCCGGTCTTTTTTCTTGTCCAGTATTAAACAGTGTTTGTTTATAGTAATTATTCATGACATTAAAATCTTCTAAAAATAATTTTCTAGTAAAAAAATTACTATAATAGCTACCAGCAACGGCAATTACTAAAAAAATAACAGCAAAAACAGCAAATACTAAATTTGATATTTTTTTAATATTTTTGTTAGTATTTATTCCAAAAATTTTATATAAACCACAGAACCCCATAATAGCTGTCACCAGCATCATAAAGCCTAGAATATATAAAACTGCCTGCGCAACACCTCCAAACCAAAACCAAGCAAGAAGAAAAAATACTTCTGCCAGTATTACTCTTAGTAATCTATCAATTACCCCTTCATTCTTTTTAAACATATGTTTATTATTTATTATTTATTAATTCTTACTCATTAAATTATTCTCAATAAATTCACGGAAATCCTCCGTTTCCAAGGGATCACCGGCCCTGTTCTTTAATTCATATTTTATGGCTATTTCTTTTAGCATTATTGTTTGGTCAATATCCGCCGGTAGATTAAACTCTGCTTGAAAGGCCTCAAATGGCAAGCCGCTCTCTTTAATAACAAATTTTAGAGTATTGCTACCTCTAATATTTTCGACGTTAATTTGTCCTTTATCATCCTTAACGTTTGATTCAATTTTCTGTTGCCATAAAGGTGATAATGAAGCGCCTAAAATAGTAACTACGAAAAGAATAACGACTATAAGACTAAATTTATTTTTAGATATTTTTTTACCAAAAATTGAAACTGTTAAGCTTTTTTCAGGGCAATCACTCACACAATTTAAACAGCTAATACAATCAGCAGATTTAACAAAATCACTATGAGCTACATCTAATCCAGCTGGACAAACATAATTACAATGATTGCAAGATATACAAGTATTTTTATCTCTTTTTAATCTAAAGAAACTCAACTTTTTAAAAAATCCTAAAGTTGCCCCAAGTGGACAAAAATACCGGCACCAGAAACTCTTAGTAAATAGAGAAGCGATCAACAAGAGAATTAAAATGCTATATCCGTATACCTTCTCTTCCCATTCATTACCTAAATGCATTAAAGCATTATAAGGGTCATAATTTCTAAATACTAAATCACCTAACTTATAAGATAAAATTAAAATTACTACTAAAATTACATATTTTAGATATCGAGCATATTTATCCACAGTAACTGGAAGCTCGATATCTTTTTTAATACCCATTTTTCTACCAATCCAACGAATCATTTCCTGAAGAGCGCCAAGTGGACAAAAATAACCACAAAAAACACGACCAAAAAACATCGTAAAAATTAAAACTATCGCCAAGAGTGTAAAAGAGCTAAGAAAAATTCTCTTTAAAAATGTACCCGTAGTTATATAAGTTAAAAGACTTTCAAGACCACCAAATGGACAAAAAGCATCAATTGGTACTGCCTTTTCAATCCCCAGGTTTAAGTGCCTAAGAGTTAAATATAAAACTAAAGCAATCACTGCAAATTGTGATATTCGTCTTAAATAATGCCAATTAATTTTACTGCTCATAACTTTGAAAAAATTTAGTTAATAATGCGTTATATTTTTTTACTATTTTCTTATTTATAAAATAATAGTTCTTTTGTTTCTCTTGCCTAAGATCAATTAACTTTAAATTTTTTAAAACTCGAAGGTGACTAG
>CAINDR010000054.1 GCA_903847415.1 Candidatus Falkowiibacteriota bacterium | reverse complement strand
TTGGACATCGGTCCATCTCCTGTTACTCATATTATTTATCTTAGTTTGTTATTTATTATATCTTATTTTGCCCACAAAAAAAGCAGACACTTGCGTGTCCACTTTTTGGGGTACAGTTCAAAGGATTCGAACTTTTTTGAGCCAATAAAATTAAGGTGTTTGCTAAAAATGTAAAAATATAGCCTTATTTTTGAACTGATTTTACATAACAAAAACGGGCATTTCTGCTCGTTTTTATATCGATACCCCTCCTTTTTTGTATAAGAATTCAGAACCCAAAACTGGGAAAAGGCGAGGGAAGAAATGGTGATGATTTTTGGGAAATAAAAAAAGGAAGTCTTGAGGGACTTCCTTTTGATTAGCGAAACATTTTTTTGATATTTTCTAATTCTTGGTTTTGTAAACTTTTATTATTTGTTATCTTCGAATATGAAACTTTATTATAGACAAAGAAAAAGATTAAATACACAGCTATTCCAGAGAACAAGGCGGATAACCCGAAACGCAATAAATCAAAGAGCGCAAATGATTTGGTGCTCCCATAATAGGTCATCTGTCCAGACAAGTCATAAGCCTTAAACTCAAAGCCATAAATAGAGCCTAAGGCGATTATTGAAGCCATGGCACTAATAATGAAAATGATCTGCAAGATGTTTAATTGTTTCTGGGTGCTTTCTTGATAAAGAGATGCAATTAAATCTTGAGCAGATTTTACTCGACTTTCAGTCATGTGCCATAAATCAGATAAATAATTGCCGGTTTTTTCTAAAGAAGATATGTTGCCAGTGAGATATTTTTTGAAAGACAGGGAACTGTATTCAGAATCGAAGCCAGACAACAAGAGGATGGTCTGATTTAAACGTGAAGATAGAAACACCACTTCATTATCAAGTTCGGTTAGAGAGTCTCTAATAGTAGATAACTTGTTATAAGGCAGACGGTTCATTTCTTTAATCTTATCGACTTCTTCCCAAATAAAGCGATGAAGATTGAGAATTTTATTAAACTGACTACGGCAATCTTCAATAAATATTAAACTCTTAATGAGCTCTAGGTCATCTTTTGGAGAACTTATCACTAGAAGTTCATCACTAAAATATAATTTTGAATCGCCATCAGTAACAACCTTTTTTATTTCTTTGTTTGAATTAGAAAAAATCTTTCTAATTTCAGAATCGCTTCCCGAGTCAACAGTAATAATAAAAGGCATTACTGAAAATATGGCTGTAAAAATCTTAGGCATTGGTGATCCTAAGCTATAAAGATAAGAAAAAGCTGGAAATAATTTTTTTATTGAAAAATTTCCAAGATCAATAATATCTTTATTTAAAATCTCAACTCTCTTATTAAAAATAATTAATCCATCATCCTGATAGTTGAAATCTAGCTCGCCAAGTCGCGCTGATATCCCCGATCCATCTTCAAGCATGGTCAAATTGCTAACTTTTAGATTTTTTCTCAAATTAGTTAGTTTTTTTTCATCAAGATTTAAGTGACTTTTACCTGAAGCCAAAAAATTGTAAAATTCTTCTACGTGTAGAGCGGTGCGCGGCACCCAACTTCCAGCGTAAATATTTCTCATCTTCATAAGGTTATTAATATTTTGTGATTAGATTTTTTAATACAAATAAGATTTAAAAATATTATATCATCTTTATGTGCACTAATAAAATTTTGAGATTAGAATTTTTAAATTTTAGTTAATTAGCTAGCTTTTTGGATACTAAATCTTTAAATTAAAAATTCCTTAAAACTAGTTAGGTCTTAAGGAATTAAATCTTTTCAGATGTCTTTTATTTTCGCTACACGTAAGATAAACCAAGCAAATTAAGGGTTTGATTTTGATTTTATTAAGTTTCTTGGTGCACTTAGGCAAGGAGAATCAGAGCTGTTACTAAGCATACAATCAGACATCACAGAGCTGTTAATTGATTTGTTATTTTTTAAGAAAAAACCGCCAGTTATAGTGAGCCAAGCAGTGAAGGATACAAAGATTAGAGCGATAAAGATTTGGGTGACACTAACTTTTTGAATCTCCTCTTTTTTAAGAATCTCACAAACACCGCCAGGGCAAAGCTTGGCCTTTTCTTTGTTGAAGAGATTATAGATTTTGCATCCGACACAAACACCAAAAGCGCTTTCAAAAAATAATAAAACGAGACAGACGAGGCAAACTAAACAGCTCAGGACGAGCGGAGCTGTGCCTAAAACAGTCACGAAAAACATAAAAAGTGCTAAGATTAATCCTAAACTCCAAGCAAAACGTTTTTGAGGAGCGCCAACATATTCTGGTTTTTGCTTAGATACCGCCATTCTCCCAACAATAAGACTGGGGGCAAACTTGGGATTAATAAAAATCCGAATAATAAAGTCAAGAATAAAGATGATAATAAAAAGTTTAATTACATAAAAATTACCAAGTAAAATTACATTCATTAGCGCTATCATGGCAAATGCAAATAGGATTCCAGCTCCAGCTCGCAACTCTCTTTCGTTTAGAACCCTCACTGGAAATTCATCTTTCTGTTCACCAAAATAAAATATATTCTTCATAAAAAAGTATTAGTTAATTAAAGGCATTAGTAATAGTTGTAAAAATATTATAGACTAATTCCTTTAAAGTTTTAAGTCCCCAATTCTATTTAAGATCCATTGATGCTTTAGTTGTATTATAACAGCTACTACTAAGTGTACGCAAAAAGACTTAATAAAATTAAGTCTTTTGAGTCTATTTATGTTTGGCTCCCGGGGTGGGATTTACCCCATCCGGGGCATAAACTTCGAATTCTGCCTTTTCGAGGCACATACCAAAAAAGAAAGAATAAATTCTTTCTTTTTCGTTATGCTCCCGGGGTGGGATTCGAACCCACGACCAATTGATTACACTTATCCAATAGTTTCCTAAAGGGGTGGACTATATCATCATCCGTCCGTGACGGATGCGAGGCGCTTCGAATTATCTTCAGATAACCCTACTCCCTTGCGGGATAGTCTCTGAACCTTCCCTGAACCTTCAGGGCTTGGCTGCTGATTACCTTAGCTTATGCATTAGGCTTCCAGCAATTCACCTCGTTCTTCGACCTCAATTACTTGAGGAAGCTGCGTAGTGCCTTCGTGTACTTCTCGATGACAATTTGCGCATACTAAAATGCACTTATCGAGCTCCTGTTTTACTGAGTCCCAGCTTCTAGTATAACCTTTTGCAGAAATACCAAAATCTTTTTCGTCAGATTCCAAGTGATGGAATTCAAGGGCTCGTAGACATTTTTCATATCCACAAAGGGAACATTTGCCACCTTTGTATTCAATTGCTAGTTGTCGAATTTTCTTTCGTCTTTTGACAACTGCTTGTTTTAAATACTCAGCACGATCGGCGTATTTTCTCTTTTCTTTTGGCATATATAAATATTATACCAAAGACAAGAAAGAGTTCACAGTCAACTGCGCTACCGCTGCGCTACCCGGGAATATTTTGCTTGTTAATTTCTAGTCAAAGAAAAAAACCTTTCGGTTTATTTATGACTGATAACATTTTAGCAAAATTTAGAAAGATGTCAAACAGCCAAGTATTTTATTAATTTATGATTTTAACAATAAAACTGTTAATCAAAAGTTCTTTGAGCTATAATCTTATTTAATGGTGTGGGGACTAAAATTTTTTTCCTTTCACTTGCGTATAACTAGTAAATGGCCGTTTGGCCTCTAATATTTTAATATCTATGGAAGAAAACACAAAAGACGCTTGCTGTTCCGGCGGTAAGTGCGCATGTCATAAAAAATGGCTAAAAATCGCAATGGCAATCGCAGTTGCCTTGGTGGTATTTTTAATTGGTGTTAGCATTGGCGCTCGTTTTGGTGATCGCTCAGAGGGTAGATACCTTAATCAAAAGAATGCCAATAGCTTTAATCGTGAAGGATCTGGTCAATGTGGTGGGGAAAAAGACTCTTGCCCAATGATGCGTGATTCAAACCGTGGATCTGGCCCTAGAGATGGTTCTGGCCCTGGTAATATGCCAGCAGGTGTCCCAGAAACTCAAGTTCCAGAAGTTGAGGGTTCCGTCCCAGCAACAACAACCATTAACCAATAAAATTCATTAAATTTTAGGTAATAAGTCGTCTTTTTTGGCGACTTTTTGCTTTTTTTGAGCTTTTCTGTTACACTAAGAAATCAATAAATTTATCTAATATCTTATGGCTGAAGAAGTAGTCCTTCGTTTTAGCGAAGTCGATTTTGAATATGTACACAAGAAACCAATCTTGCATGAAGCAAGTTTTTCTTTGCGTTCAGGCTCAAAAATAACTCTCATGGGGCAAAATGGGGCAGGAAAGAGCACGATTTTTGGCTTAATTCGTGGTGAGTTAAAACCAAAAAACGGTGCAATTTCGATTAAAAACGGAGCAACCATTGGCACTGCAAAACAGGTGATTGGTCAGGATGAACTTGCTCTCAATGTTGAGCAGTATTTTGCTCAAGCCTTCACACCAGTTCCGCCAGCTTTACGTAGTCTGATTAGCAAGGCCTTGAATGCGGTTAATTTTGAGATTCCTTTGGATCGGATTGTTGGCGAGCTTTCTGGCGGTCAACAAGCTCGCTTGCTTTTAGCTTATGCCTTGATTCAAAATCCAGATATTTTATTGCTTGATGAACCAACAAATAACCTTGATGCCGCTGGGATTGATCACTTGATTCAATTTATTATCATGTATGACAAAACTGTTTTAGTGATTTCTCATGATGCTGACTTTTTAAATTGTTTCACCGAGGGGGTTATTTATTTAGATGGTTATACTCATCAAACTGAAATCTATGTTGGCGATTATTATTCAGTAGTTGAAGAAATTAAAGATCGGGTAGAAAGAGAAGAGCGCAAAAATGCTCAATTAGAGAAATTAATTAAAGACCGAAAAGAGAAGGTAAACTTTTTTGCTAATAAAGGTGGTAAGATGAGAAAATTAGCTAAGAAAATGAGAACTGAAACCGAAGAACTTGAAGAAGATATGGTTGACGTTCGTCGAGAGGATAAAACCATTCGTGATTTCACTATTCCTTGCCAAGAAGATTTGTCTGGCACAGTTGCTGAAATTAAGTCAGTAAAAATTATTAAGAATCACGAAGCAACTGATAAAGATTTTGTTAGAAAAATTGGCCGTCAAGATCATATTTTAGTTTCCGGCCCCAATGGTATCGGTAAATCCACTTTCTTGCGCACACTAGCGGCTGGAAATTATGAAGGAGCAAAAATTATGTCGGGAGTGAGACTTGGTTATTATAGCCAAGATTTTTCGACTCTCGATTTCAATCAAACAGTTTTTGACTCTCTGAAAGATTCGATGGCTGACGGTTTGGATGTTCCGGAAATGAGATCAATTGCCGCTGGTTTTCTAATCAATGGTGAATTAATGGGTAGTAAAATTTCTGAACTTTCCGAAGGACAGAAAGGCTTGGTTTCCTTTGCTCGTTTGGTCTTAATGAAGCCAGGTATCCTGATTTTTGATGAGCCAACTAATCATATTAACTTTCGTCATTTACCAGTAATTGCTGAAGCGATTAATAAATATGAAGGAGCGGTGATTATTGTTAGTCATATGGAAGATTTTGTGAAGCAACTCAAAATTGATGATTATTTTGAATTTGGGAAGTTATAAGATATTACAAATAGAGAAAATAAAAAAGACGGAGTGAGCATAATGCTTGTTCCGTCTTTTGATTTTTGGGAACTTTTTTAAATTCCCAGTTGTTTAATAAATTCTTTTTTGAAGACTAAGGCAAAATCATTTTGCCCCATCCACTTCGTGTTTTCGTAAGCCACCATTTCTTCTAGTTCACAACAACATTGTCGAGCTAATTTAAAGCAGGGAATATGAAATACCCCATCGCCACCCTCTTTAAAGGTTGTGCTGCCAAAGAAGTTGATTGTTGCTAAAAAATTTGGCTTGCGCAATTCCCACCACTCTTGGCGCCATTTTTCGATTAAAGCTTTTAATGTTTCTCTTTTACTAAAAATAGTTCTTGCCTGAAAAATATCCAAAGGCACAAATCCTTGTTTTTTGATCCATGCCTCAAATTCTGAGCCACAGATTAACTTTTTTGAATATGGGTGTTGCAAAAAAATTAAATCGTTTAAGGAAAATCGGTTTACTTCATAAGACCGTTGGTTGCAGTCATTAATTGAAAATTTTCCATATTCATCTTCAAACTTTTTGGGAAAAAGATGCCCAGGTCCTCTGTTAACTTCTATTATTTTTTTCATGGTTTGATATATTTGTTAAAAATCTGGTTTCAAGTATCTTACAAATAAAGTGGTTATTTGTCAAATAGAAGTAAATTTATTTTTTAATTATGTTTTTCTTTGTTATAATATTCTGGTAAATATCTAATAATTAAAAGATCCGTTTTTATGTACAAAGTTTTGAAGAAAATCAAGAAATTTTTTAAGGTCGCTGGACCGGGAATTGTTACAGGAGCAGCTGATGATGATCCATCTGGAATTGCGACTTATTCTCAGACTGGTGCTCAATTTGGTTATGGACAGTTATGGTCAATGGCTTGGTTATTCCCACTGATGGTTGCTGTTCAGGAATCTTGCGCCAGAATTGGTGCAGTGAACGGGAAGGGTTTAGCAGCGGTTATTAAACAATATTACAGTAAAAAGGTTTTATTCTTTGTAGTTGGTTTAGTGTTAGTTGCAAATACAATTAATATTGGGGCGAATATTGGTGCAATGGCTGAAGCAGCTCAATTATTACTGCCGGTTAACTTTTCAATTCTTTTATTATTCTTCACAGCTTTAATTTTAGTTTTAGAAATTTTTGTTTCTTACCGTACTTATTCAAAAATTTTGAAGTGGTTTATTATTTCTTTATTAGCTTATCCAATCTCTGTTCTTTTGGTTTCTCAACCTTGGGACGAGATTGTGAGGGCCACTTTTATCCCCAATATTGAATTTTCTTTTGCTTTCTTTTTTGTGATTACCGGTGTGCTTGGAACCACAATTTCTCCTTACATGTTTTTTTGGGAGGCCTCTCAAGAAGTAGAGGAGGAGAGAGCTCGTCACTTGATTCGTCGAAATGATCGCCCACGCGGTTTGAAAAATTTTTTGAAAGATTTGCGGGTAGATAATTTTATCGGCATGCTTGCTTCTCAGTCAGCAGCTTGGTGTATTATTGTTTTGGCCGGAACAGTGCTGCATAATAATGGAGTCACTAACATCGGCACAGCCGCGGACGCCGCTCGTGCTTTAGAGCCGTTAGTTCAATCTTTCCCTTATTCTGGTATTTTGGCAAAAGCTTTATTTGCTTTTGGAATCATTGGCTTGGGTCTTTTGGCGGTGCCAGTCCTTTCTGGCTCGGCTGCTTACGCTCTTTCGGAGGCAATGAATTGGCGCGATGGTTTAAATCTCAAATTTAAAAGAGCTCATGGTTTTTATGGAGTAATTACAATTGCAACGCTAATTGGCTTAATGATTAATTTCCTAAATATTGATCCAATGAAAGCCTTGGTCTTTGCAGCAGTATTCAACGGAGTGGCTGCGGTTCCATTATTATTCTTGGTTGCTAAAATCGCTAGAAATAAGAAAATCATGGGAGAGTATCGTAGCGGAATAATTTCCACTGGCTTGGTCTGGCTTACTTTTGTAATTATGTCTTTGGCGTCACTTTCCATGTTTTATAGTTTCTTTCAATAGATTGGTAAACTAAATTTTTATGCTCGAATTTTATTATTTATTAAGCGATGAGGTTTTTCGGATGCTTAATTCTTCCGAATCTGGCTTATCAAAAGAAGAGGCGGAAAATAGATTAAAAGAGCATGGTTTGAATATTTTAAGTAAAGAGAAACCTTATAGTCGGTGGAAAGTTTTTCTTGGTCAATTTAATAATTCCTTGATTTTTATCTTATTGATTGCCGCTGCTCTGTCATTTTTTGTGGGAGAAGGGGCTGATGCGCAAGTGATTATCGCTGCTGTTGTGATCAATGTGTTCATTGGTTATTTTCAGGAAGATAAGGCTAATCGAGCCTTAAATAAATTAAAATTAATGATTGAATATCGAGCTCTGGTCAGAAGAGATGGACTTGATGTAGAAGTTTTGGCTGCTGATTTAGTTCCTGGTGATGTTTTAATTTTGCGACCAGGACGGTTTGTGCTCGCGGACGCTCGATTGTTTGAAGTTTCTGAATTAGAAGCAAATGAAGCTAGTTTAACTGGCGAATCTTCAGCAGTGCATAAGAGTGTTCAACCCAGTGAGAAAGGCGTTGCTCTTGCTGATCGGAGAAGTATGGTTTTTGCTGGTACGAATATTCTTAACGGAAATGGCTTAGCAGTCGTTGTGGCTACTGGTCGAAATACAGAAATTGGTAAAATTTCTGAAATGGTTAAAAATACTGAAAATGAATCAACACCACTTCAGGAAAGACTGACTGGTATTTCAAAATTTTTAGGAATTACCACCTTGTTTATTTGTGCGATTGTCTTTTTGGCGGGCATCTTAAATGGTTTTCCAATTATTTCTATTTTTTCCGCTTCAGTCGCGATTGCTGTGGCTATTATCCCTGAAGGAATGTCAGTGGCGGTAACGGTTATTTTAGCCTTGGGGATGCATCAGACGGTCAAGAAAAAGGCATTAACCAGAAAACTCTTGGCTGCTGAAACTTTGGGTTCAATTACGGTTATTTGCTCCGACAAGACCGGCACCCTCACCGAGGGGATAATGAAGCTAGAAGAGATTCATTCTTTCTTTGAGCAATTTAAAATCGTTCATCTATTGGATGAAAAAAAACTGAATCAACTGGTGGATTTTGGGGAAGCTTTTCAAATTGGCCTCTTGTGTAATAATGCCGTTTTGGCCGGAAGTGGCGGTCGTGACCTTGGCTCAGCTTTAGAAGTGTCTTTTTTAAAGACTGCTGCTAATTTGGGTTGGAGTCGAGAATCATTTCTTGAAAAATCACCTCGCCTAGCGGAACTCCCTTTTAGTAGCGATAAAAAATTCATGATCAGCTTGCATCAAGGAATTAATGGCCCGATCTTGTATGAAAAGGGAGCTGGTGAAATTGTTTTAAAAAAATGTTCTCATTTTCAGAGTAATGGCGAATTAAAAACCTTAACAACAATTGATCGTGAAAAGATCTTAAAAAAATATGAAGCTCTTACTGCCCAGGGTTTTCGCGTAATCGCCTTAGCAAAACGTGAATTGAAAAAAAATACTTTTGACGTTAAGTCAGAGCAGAAAGACTGGAGTTTAGTTGATCAAAAGCTTATTTTTGTTGCTTTCGCTACTTTTCGAGATCCCTTGAGAAAGGAGGCAAAGGCAACGATTGCTTTGTGTAAAAAAGCGGGTATTAGGCCAATTATTATTACTGGTGATCATCCCGGTACTGCTTTTTCTATTGCTACAGAATTAAAAATTACTTCCAAAAATGGGAGAATTATCACTGGTGATATTTTAGATCAAACTAGCGATCATGATTTGCGAGACTTGGTTCGCCAGGTTTCTGTTTTTGCGCGAGTTAGCCCAGAGCATAAAATTAGAATCGTCAAAGCTTTGAAGCATAATCGAGAAGTGGTAGCCATGACCGGTGACGGACTCAATGATTCTCCGGCTCTTAAGGCGGCAGATATTGGCGTGTGTCTTGGTTCGGGGACAGAGGTTGCCAAAGAAACTGCTGATCTAGTTTTACTAGATGATAATTTTAGCGTGATTGTCGGAGCAATCAAGCAAGGGCGAATTATTTTTGATAACATTAGAAAATCTCTCACTTATCTTATTGCTGATTCGTTTTCGGAAATGTTTTTAATTCTGGGTTCAATTTTGTTTCATTTACCATTAGCTCTTCTCCCAACTCAAATTCTTTGGATTAATATTGTTAACGATGGTTTGCCAAATTTTTCTTTGGCTTTTGAAGGTGGCGATGAAGATGTGATGGATCGCAAACCGATAAAAAGAAAGGAGCCAATTTTTAATGATCAAATGAAAGTGATTATTTTAGGTGTGGGAATTTTTCGTGATTTGGGAATTTTTATTTTATATTATTATTTAGCTACCAGATTAAATATTTTAACTTGGAGTGAAGATTATTTGCGCAGTGTCTTTTTTGCGATTGTGATCTTTAAATCATTATTGAGTATTTTTAGTATTAGAAATTTAAGTACTTCTATTTTTAAAACTAATCACCTCCGTAATCCTTATTTGTTGCTAGCTTTTTTTGCTGGAGTAACCTTGATGTTTCTAGCAATTTATTTGCCATTTTTTAATCGTCTACTTAGTACAAACCCGCTGAAGCCTAATATCTGGCTTCTGGTGTGTTTAATTGCAATTATTAATCTAGCAATGCTTGAGCTAGTAAAATTTTATTTTTCGAAAAGAAAAAAATAACTTTAAAATTATGATTAATTTTTTTCATCGATTAAAAACAATTCATTTTTCACCACTGAAAATTTTACTCTCTTTTTCAGTTTTATTTTTGATTTTTCAGTTTATTGTGATTACTCCAATTAAATTAGAGCTAGAAAATGGTCCAAAATTTGATTGGCCAGATGAAGTTGCTAATTATTTTTGGGTTAGGGAATTAAGCACCAATCATCGCTTAGCGATCCCTGAGCCAGTCAATTCATTTGCCGACAACCTAGTTCATCCCCGTAGCTTTAACGTTAATTTTTCAGGATCATTGGTTCCTGGTAGTTTTTTGGGATTAATTATTCTATATGCTTTTTTGGCAAAGTTCTTTGGACTAGGGGCGATTATTTATTTTACGCCGCTTGTCATGCTTGGGGGTGTTTGGGCTTTTTATTTTTTACTTAAAAAAGTATTTTCTTCGGAAAAAATTGCGCTTTTTTCCTCCATTCTTCTTTTGTTTAGCGCTCCTTGGCAATATTATTCTTTTGAATCATTACTGCCAAATGTGCCTTTTACCTCCTTTGTTTTGATCAGTTTGGCGGTCTTAATTTATTTAAAGAAAAATCAGCTTTGCTTATGGGGGGCTTTTGGTCTTTTTTCTGGATTGGCTTTAGCGATTAGACCAGCGGAGTTTGTTTGGTTGGCACTGATTTATTTTGTGATTTTAGTAAGTAAGAAAAAAGAATTCAGCTTATTGGGTGTTGTTGTGATGATTCTTGGTGCGTGGTTGGCAATTTTTCCTTCTTTATTTTTTCAGGAATTAATTTATGGCAGCTTTCTCATTTCCGGTTATGATAAATTACCAGAATTAGTTATTCAAACTAACCCAGTTATTCGATTATTAAAGCAGGCTCTGATTCCTTTTGGTTTTCACCCCTGGTTGGCTGTTTCTAATTTTTGGCATTATTTTATTTTAAGTTCACCTTTCACCGCCTTGTTTTCAGTTTTTGGTATTTTTCTTTATTTAAAAAAATGGCGAGAGCAAACGAAAAGTTCAAAGCTTTATTTTTGGCTAACTATCTTTATTTTTGTTTGGTTGCTTAACTACTATGGTTCTTGGCAATTTGAAGATTTGCGAACTTTGCGCCTTAACCAGCTAGGAGCTTCTTATGTTCGTTATTGGTTAATTTTATTTGTTCTAAGCTTGCCCTTTGTTTCCTTGGTGATTGATGAAGTTTCTCGTCGCTGGAAATTAAAATATTTTAGCTTGGTGGTCTTAATAATTTTTAGTGCAATTAGTTTTCAGCAAATTTTATTTTCCGATCCAAATAATATTTTAGCTGTGCGCCGAAAGGTTTCTGCAAATCGGATTATGGCCGCAAAGCTTCTGAAAGATTTACCAGATCAGGCAATTATTATCACCAGTCGTAGTGATAAAATCTTCTTTCCAGAGCGAAGAGTTATTGAAACTTATGGTTTGCGTGGTGATTTAAATAAAATTTTACCAATTCTGAAAAAATTAGCACCAATCTATCAACATGAAAATGGGGCTTTAATTGAATTATAGATTTTTACAAGACAAAGAGGAGCTTTAATTAATAAAGCTCCTTTTTTGTTAGTGGCGCTTCTTCCTAAAGAGAAAGAAAAGAAGCGTACCAACACTCAGGATAACACCGCTAGCGAGCCAAGAAGTTCCAATTGAAAGAGTTTGAGCCAGCCAGCCAGAGAATAATAAACCCAGAAAGGCTCCCAACTTTTCTAGCATCGAGCTAAAAGAATTAACGGTTGCTCTGATTTTCTCTGGAGCAGCTAAGTTAATTTGGTAGTCTTTAAGTGGCTTGAAAAATCCGCGTCCCGCTTCATGAATCAGAAATAACGAAATTAAGAATGGATTCTTTAGTGAAAAAGACAAACCAATAATTGCTATTCCAGTGATTAATTGGGGTAAAATTAAGAAGAATCTTTTTGCCTCATATTTTTTAGGGATTAATTTTCCGAGATTGGCACCCACAATCATTGCTAGTGACACTCCCATAAACATCGGTCCCAGTCGACTAATAGTCAGTCCTTTTTCGGTGAAAAAGATACTCCAATACATATTTACTCCCTGAATAGAAAAGGCTAAGAGGGCAGAGAAAAGCGAGATATATAAAATATCTTTCCTTTTCAAACTAAAGCGTAATCCTTCTTTGGCGATTCTGATAATCGGAGCTAAGCAGATTTTTTCATTTTTTTTCTGACCATGATTTTCCGGCCAAAAAGAAACAAAAATAGCGACTAATAAAAAAGAAAATCCGGAGGCGAGCCAGGGCCAAGATAAATCGTAGCTTCCCAGCTGACTACCTACCCAAGCGCCAATAACGATACCTAGTTGACTGAGACTGGTTTGGTGTTCAAAGATTTTTTTACTTTTAGCACCAATGTCTAGGTGATTTAGCCAGTCGACGAACCATGATCTTGTTGCCCCAGAAATCAAAGAATGACCCAAGGCACCAATTAATTCAGCACTAATAAATTGCCAAAAATGATCAGAGAAGAAATACGCGGCGAAAGAAAGCATTAGTAATAAAGAGCCAATCACAGTCGAGCGAACTCGACCATAAAAATCAGCGAAAGCCCCTGTGGGCACTTCTAATAAAAACACTGCTGCCATAAAAGCGGCATTAATTAAATTCATTTCCATTAAAGTCACTCCTTTTTCCTTTAGAAATAAGGTGTAGGTCGTAAAAAAGAAAGAAATCGCTACTCCGCTAATCAAAGCGTGAGCTAAAAACAAACGAATAATGTTTTTTTTTCATGATGTTAAATTTTTAATTGTTAATGAACAGAAAACTATATAAAAAATCCCCAAGCTGGATTCAAAGCTTGGGGAGATATTTTTATTTTTCAATAAATCTTATCTATTACGGTGCTTTTTCTTCTTGCAGTACTGCACCTCTAAGGGCGCATTAGCTAACACCAACCCGGCTTGAGAATCGGAGACCAAGCCAAAAATAAAGTTCCAGGAATAATTCATGGTTTTTTGGCAGGCTGGGTTGTGGGCGTTTAACTTTTTCATATATTTTTTTCTACTAAATAATACGATTAAAACCGGAAAGTGTTACAAAAAGTGACTAAACTTTGTTTTTATTGATTATTTATGATATTCTTTATAAAGATCTTGAGATCTAATAATAATTAATTTTTAAATAAATATTATGAAAACGAAGTATTTTATTACTCTTTCTTTGTTATCTTTTGTGCTTATTTTGTCTGGCTGCGGAACTAAGGGGGCTCAAGCTCCAGTGATTAACCAAACTCCAGAAGCTGCCGTTAGTAATAACCCAGCTTTAAGCCTTGAAGAAGTCAGTAAACATGCTAGCGCTAATGATTGCTGGATGATGATTGACGGACAGTTTTATGACCTATCTTCTTATATCCAATCCGCAAAACACCCTGGTGGAGAAAAAATCGTGAACGGTTGCGGAAAGGATGCCAGTGCGATGTTTGCTGAAATTAAAAAACATGATTCTCGCGCTCGAGAAGAATTGGCTAACCACTTAATTGTTAGATAAATTAAAATGAAAAAACAAAGGTTAATAATCATCATCACAGTTTTTGTTGATGTTTTAGGGATTGGAATTATTATTCCGATCCTGCCTTTTTTTGTGGAATCTTTTGGGGTTGGTGCGGGAGTAGTGACTGCTTTGTTTGCGGTTTTCTCTCTCTTTTCTTTCTTTAGCTCTCCTTTTCTAGGGGCTTTATCAGATAAAATTGGTCGTCGCCCAGTGCTGATTATTAGTTTATTGAGCACCACAATTGGTTGGTTGATTTTTGCAGCTGCGAATTCGGTATTTTTCTTGTTTTTGGGAAGAATCATTGATGGTCTGGCGGCAGGTAATTTTCCGATTGCTCAAAATTATCTCTTAGATATCGCAAAAACCGAAAAAGAAAAAACTGCCAACCTTGGCTTGATTGGTGCGATTTTTGGGATCGGCTTTATTATTGGTCCAATGTTTGGTGGTTTACTTGGATCATTTTCACTGCGACTTCCATTTTATTTCGTCGGATTTTTAGCTTTATTAAATACGATTTTTGCTTATTTTTATTTGCCAGAAACAAATCATACTCGTCGTGAGGGAAAAATATCACTTAACCCCTTGGTGCCAATTGTTTCTGTAATCAAACAGAAAATTTTTCTTTCCGGTTTACTTGCTATTTTCTTTTTTGGTCTAGCGATCGCAATCCAGCAGTCGGTTTTCTCTCTTTATGTTTATCAAGTTTTTGGCTGGGGCACGTTTGCTGTTGGACTATTAATGGCCGGTATTGGAGTTTTAATTGCTTTTAATCAAGGATTTCTTTTAAGAAAATTAATTAGAAGTTTCAGGCAAGATTATCTTGCGATTATTTCACTGATACTCTTGGGGATTGGTTTTATCTTTCTAGGTATTGGCTATTTGCCATTCTTTTTGATTGGCGTGCTAGGGATAACTTTTGGACAATCAATTGGGAGAGTTATTTTAACTAGTTTATTAGCAAAGAAAGCTGATTCGTCAAGGCAAGGAGAGCTACTTGGTGTTTTGACATCTATTACTTCTCTTAGTATGATTATTGGTCCATTATTGGCTGGTTTTATTTTTATTAAACATCCTGCCGGACCCTTTTTCCTTGCTGCTTTGTTTTCTGTCTTATCTCTATTATTTGTTTTAAAATTTGTTCAAAACAAAAACCTTACTACACCCATGACTACAGAAATAGAGAAAGAAAATCAGCTATTAGAAGTTACGGTCTAAATATCTATGGAATTACCAATGTTAAAAAAACAACTAGTAAAACCAAAAAATAACTCAAAAGGAGAGATTCTTTTTGATTTGCAATCTCCTTTTAAGCCTGCTGGTGACCAACCAGAAGCAATTAAGGGTTTAAGTGAAGGATTGTTAGCTGGTGAAAGATTTCAGACTCTTTTGGGAGTTACTGGGAGTGGCAAGACTTTTACCGCTGCTAACCTAATTCAAAAGTTCAATCGACCAACTTTGGTGATGGCGCCGAATAAAGCGCTAGCGGCCCAACTTTATCGAGAATATAAAAACTTTTTCCCTAACAATGCAGTTCATTATTTTGTTTCCTATTACGATTATTATCAGCCGGAAGCTTATTTGCCAATTACTGATACTTACATCGATAAGGAAGCGATGATTAATCAAGAAATTGATCGTTTGCGTCATGCGGCCACCTCGTCTCTGATGACCCGGAGTGACGTGATTATCGTTGCTTCGGTTTCTTGTATTTATAATTTAGGAATCCCGTTTAATTATTTAGAATCCGCTCTTAGCTTGTCCAAAGATCAACCAATGACTCGTGCTGACTTGATTAGTCAATTAGTAAAAATGCAATTTGAAAGAGTAAACGGCGATGTTGAGCGTGGTGAATTTCGCGTGCGAGGTGATGTTTTTGAAGTTCGGCCAAAATCAGAAAATTTGGTTTATCGCTTAGAGTTGAAAGATCAAAAAGTTTCAGATATTTCCGTTGTTGATAATACCACTAAAAATATTCTTGAATCTTTATCTGAAACAATGATTTTTCCGCCGAAGCATTTTGTTTCCACTCAACCTCAAATAGAAGCGGCGATTAAACAGATCGAGGAAGAGTTGAATGATCGCCTGACTTATTTTAAAGAAACCGGATTATTGCTTGAAGCGGAGCGCATCGAAAGACGAACTCGCTATGACGTGGAAATGCTTCGTTCACTCGGTTATTGTCATGGCATCGAAAACTATTCTCGCCACCTCACCGGTAAATTAGCTGGTCAGGCACCTGATTCTTTGTTAGCCTATTTTCCCTGGAAAGATGGTAAGCCAGATTTTTTGACGATCATTGATGAGTCACATATTTCTGTGCCACAAGTTAGAGGGATGTTTAATGGTGACCAGGCACGCAAGAAAACACTTGTTCAATATGGTTGGCGTTTGCCTTCGGCGATGGATAATCGTCCTCTGCGTTTTGCCGAGTTTTTAAAAAGAATCGGTCAAACTATTTTTACTTCTGCCACTCCAGGAGAATATGAAAATGAAAACTCAACTCGTGTCGTCGAACAAGTGATTCGTCCCACTGGTTTAGTTGATCCAGAGATTGAGATTCGTCCAGTTTTTAACAAGGAGACAAACTACAGTCAAATTAATGATGTGATAATCGAAGCTGAACGTTTAGCGGCAAAGAACGAAAGAACGATTGTGAATACTTTAACGAAAGTCCAAGCCGAAGATTTGTGTTCGTTTATGAACAAGAAGGGTCTAAAAGCGAATTATCTTCATTCTGATATTAAAACTTTTGAACGCACTGAGATTTTAAAACAATTTCGTGAAGGAAGGTTTGATGTTTTAATTGGTGTTAACTTACTGCGCGAAGGTTTGGATCTGCCAGAGGTTACTTTAGTGGCAATTCTTGATGCTGATCGGGAAGGATTTTTGCGTAGTCAGACTTCGCTGCTGCAAACGATGGGTCGAGCAGCGAGAAATGTTTCTGGGAGAATTATTTTATATGCCGATAAGACTACTAATTCAATGGAATTAGCAATTTCCGAATCACGACGAAGAAGAATCAAACAATTGGAATATAATAAAAAACATGGTATCACTCCTCAAACAATTATTAAAAAGATTGAGGATATGTTGGATCACCAAGAAAATTAATTTTTATTAATATGTTTAAAGAAAATTTTCACAATCAAAGCGTTGTTTCTGAGAAGGTTCCGGATATAGAAACAATAAAAAATTCTGAGTTTGAAAGCGAGAAAATTTTAGAGCAAGCTCAAGAAGCGATTGAAGCGATTGAAGATGGGGTAAATTTAGCTTTAGACTCAAAGACGGAGAGTAACGGTCAAAAGAAAACACTTTTAGAATTCCTCAGAAGTGGTATTGCGAGGAAATTTATTCAAACGGCAGCTGCCCTGGGATTATTTGTTGGGTCAACAAAGTTTGCGGAGGCAGAAAACAACGAATTGCGATTAGAGAAAGATCAAATAGAAAGAGCTACTTCTATCAACGAAGAAATAGTCGTAAATTTGGATAATCATCAGGAAATTCAAGATACTATTAAGAATCCTAACCCAGAAGATTATGATTTGAGTAAAATGATGATGATTAACTATGATAAAATTGATAAACAAAAAAGAGCCGCCACCGATACTAATGTCGCTCAAGACTTTGCGAAGGAGCAGATTTTAAACAATAGGATTGGAATCATAAATAATCAGATTTTTGAATTAAAACACCAAATAGTAATTGCTAAAAAAAACGGTTCTTCTTTAGATTCAATCCAGGTTATTAGAGATCAAGTGCAGGCCTTGATTGATGAGCGGGAGCACATGAGTAAAGATGGATTAGTTAACTATTCTGCAGAAGAATTAGAAGCAGTTAAAAATGCTCCAGATTTGCTCCGCGATTTTCAGCGTGCCCAAAACAATCTACTCAAAATAATGAAAGATCCTGGGTATATTGAGCGGTTAATGAAGGAATTTGATTGTAATCGAGAAACAGCTGTGAGACATCAGCAAGTGAGAGTTAGTAACGTAGAACACGCCGAAATAGAATTTGATTTTGCTGGAGATATTGAGAAGCGGGTTTCTGGTGCTAGTGGATTTTTTATGCCTAATACTAACATGATTTGTATCCCTATTGATCTTATGGATTTTGGGACTATTGAACATGAATTGGCTCATCTAGCGACTAATGCTGATATAGGGATGTCTATTAAAGCAAAAAAAATATTATCCGAAGATACGTTTGCTCCTCAAAATGAACCTGGTTTAGTTAACGGTATGACTATGGATGAATATCATAAATGGTCTACCGAAAGATATGTTAGATTAATTGCTTTGAGAGAAGACTTGCTTTTATTTAAAATAATGAAGCCGGGAGAACAGTTTACTGAAAAAATATACAAAAAAATGATGAAGATGTTTAAAGAGAACCAGCATATTTTTAATCGAGGCTCTCGAAATCTTATTAAATACACTGAAGACCATGGTGACCCCGAAAAAGGCTACGAAAACTTCCGAAAGATGTTTGAAGATTTAGCAGTCAACCAAAAAGAAAGCCCTATTGATTCTACTGGCGGCACCTATCAACACCCCGGCTGGGATTATAGCGGTACAGAAAAATCAGCTTAAAACATAAATAATTTATTTCGAAAAATATGGCAATTGAATTTGAAACCCAAGTATTGGATATTAATAAAGACGAGATAGCTAACAAAATGCGACAACTTGGGGCACTGGAAGTGCCTGAAGTATTTCAACGTCGTTTTGTTTATGATATCAATTGTCTTAATTCAGAAACGCCAAATATGGGAGAATGGATTCGTTTGCGAGAGGTTCATTCATTGCTGGATGGGGTTGATAAAATCAAAGCCGAGCTGACCTATAAAAATCGCCAAGGAATTGGCATGGACCAGACCACTGAATATGAAGTAGAAGTTTCCGACTTTGAAGAAGCGGACAAAATTATTCGAGCGATTAATTTTACGAGTAGTATTTATTATCAAGAGAATAAGCGTCTCAAATTTATTTTTAATAATGTTGAATTTTGTCTAGACACCTGGCCACAAATCCCATGCTTTTTAGAAATTGAAGGGAAGAGTGAGGCGGCGGTGAAAGATGGCTTAGCGCTATTGGGTCTTACCGGTAAAGATGCTGGGCACATTGGCACTATTAATATCTATCAACGCTACGGGATTGATCTCCACCAGCACAAAGAATTAAGGTTTTAATTGTTTTTTTATGCAAGATAAAATAATCATTCGCGGGGCGCGGATGCACAATTTAAAAAATATTGATTTAGAAATCCCTCATAATGCTTTAACGGTAATCACGGGAGTTTCTGGGAGTGGCAAGTCGTCACTGGCTTTTGATACCATCTTCGCCGAAGGACAAAGGCAATATGTTGAATCGTTATCACCCTACATGCGTCAATTTCTGGGACAGAAGAAACCAGCTGAGGTTGATGAAATTATTGGTCTTGCACCAGCGATCTCAATTGACCAAAAAGCTCTTTCGCACAATCCTCGTTCAACTGTCGGTACTCTGACCGAGATTCACGACTACCTACGTATTCTCTATGCTCGCGTGGGAGAAGTTTTTTGTCCAGAGTGTGGGATGAAAATCGAAAAGCTTTCCTTGGAAGAAATGATTGATATCATTTTAACCCGCGGTCGTGACTTAAAGAAAGAATATGTTACCATCATGAGTCCGGTGATTCGGGGGAGAAAAGGAGAGAGTTATCAATTATTATATGACTACCTGAACCTTGGTTACGCTGAGGCGCGAATTGATGGTGAAATGCATTCGCTACGTGACCAGATAAAATTATCTGCCCAGAAAAAGCATGATATTGAAATCGTGATTGATAAAGTCATGTTGAGTGATGAAAGTCGTCTTTTTGAAGCCGTTGAAAATGCCATTAATTATAGTAAAGGCTTGGTGATTGCTAATTTTGAAGATAATGAGTTTTTGTTGTCTTCAAATTGGACTTGCCCGCATGATAACTTTTCTTTTCCGGAGGTAGAGCCACGATTATTTTCTTTTAACTCACCGCACGGTGCTTGTCCGGAGTGTACTGGTTTGGGAACGATTGGCTACTTCGCCGAAAAAGCTTGCCCAGCTTGTGAGGGAAAGCGTTTGCGCAAAGAATCTTTGTCGGTCAGAATTTTTGGCAAGAACTTAGCTGAAGCCAGTAATTTATCTCTAGACAAAGCGCATGACTTTTTTTGGAAATATTATCAGAAGATGACGAAGCGCGAGTTAACGATTGCTGAAAATGTGATTGGCCAGATTTTAAATCGTTTGGACTTCTTGAATAAAGTTGGTTTGAATTATTTATCACTAGATCGCCAAGCGGAAACTTTGTCGGGCGGGGAAGCGCAGCGCATTAGACTGTCCTCCCAGATTGGTTCACAACTTTCTCGCACTCTTTATGTTCTTGATGAACCAACGATTGGTTTGCACGAAAGAGATACCGATCGTTTAATTGAAACTCTCTTAACTTTAAAGAATAAAAATAACACGGTCATTATTGTTGAACACGACGAAAGAACAATCCGGGCTTCGGATTATCTTGTTGATCTTGGTCCTTTGGCTGGGGTGCATGGTGGGGAAGTAGTAGCTTGTGGACCAACTAAAGATTTACTCAATCCCGCGAAGAATAAAAAAGCTTTAGAGAAATCTTTAACAGTTAAGTATTTGACCGGCGCCCTTTCTATTGGTCTCCCAGAAAAGCGACGTGAAAAAACTAGTGGTATTTTAAAATTTGTGGGCGCTCGGGCAAACAATCTCAAGAATATAAAAGTAGAAATTCCTCTTGGACGGCTAGTCGGAGTAAGTGGAGTTTCTGGGAGTGGAAAATCTTCCTTGCTCTATGACGTCCTATACAAAAATATTACCTATATCAAAAACCATCCTGGTAAAAAGAATCTGGAGGATGTTTCCGAGGTAAAAGGGGTTGAATATGTGAACAAGGTGGTTATTATCAATCAATCACCAATTGGGAGATCACCTCGCTCTAATCCGGCAACTTATACCGGTTTCTTCACGCCAATTAGAGATTTTTATGCCGCTCTACCAGAATCTCGAGAAAGAGGATACGGAATTGGGCGTTTCTCGTTTAATCGTCCTGGTGGGCGTTGTGAGGCCTGTGAGGGGGCAGGATTTAATATGATTGAGATGCATTTCTTGCCGGCAGTGATGGTGGAATGCGAGGTTTGTCGTGGTAAGCGTTTTAACCGCGAAACTCTCCAAGTTAAATACAAGGGTAAGAATATTTCTGATGTTTTGGACATGACGATTGATGAGGCGATTGATTTGTTTGGTGACAATTATTTTATTACTGATAAATTAAAAGTTTTGCGCTCTGTTGGCCTTGGCTATTTGAAATTAGGGCAATCATCAACCACTCTTTCAGGCGGAGAAGCTCAGCGGGTAAAAATTGCCAAAGAACTTTCAATGACGCTTGGCAAAAGAACGCTCTATCTTTTAGATGAGCCGACTACTGGTTTGCATCATCATGATATTGAGATGTTGTTAATTGTGCTTAATCAATTAGTTGAGAAAGGAAATTCCGTTTTAGTGATTGAACACAATCTTCATATGTTGAAGTCCATGGACTATCTGATTGATCTCGGCCCAGAAGGTGGCGAGAAGGGTGGCAAGGTTGTTGCCGCTGGTACACCTGAAGAAGTGGCGAAGAATGAAAAAAGTATTACGGGAAAATATTTGAAAGAATATTTGGATTTTATTGTTTATAAAGAGAAGGGAAAGGGGTTGGGGAAATAAAAAAAGAGACTTTTTGAGTCTCCTTTACTCTTTTAGTTAAGAAATAATTATTTTCTAATTTCAATAATTTCTCCTTTTTCTTCAGATGATTCACTGTAGCCGCAATAATAATTGTCTTGCGGATGGAATGATATTCTTGAACCGATTGGCAAGTCTCTGACAGCCGGAGTAAGTTCTATGAGGTTTAAATAACCTTTATCATTTTTTACTACAACCATTGTTTTTCCATGAGTCAGCGCGTCCACTATTATTGGTGAAGATATTGTTGCGCTAATAATTAGTCCAAATACTAATACTAAAATCGTGTTTCTCATCACTATTTTTGTTTGTTAAATAATTCCTGTTAATTGTAAAGAAATTGTATCACAGAAATAGTTATATGTCAAGTCTTACGTAAATTATGCCCAATCTTAAAGAAAAACTGAAATTAGCTCCCAAAGCGCCTGGCGTCTATTTTTGGTTAGATGAATTGGGAGAAGTTCTTTATGTTGGGCGGGCGACCAGTCTCAAAAATCGGCTTTCTCAATATTTTCAGAAGAATGTTGAACCTCGCATTGCCGAAATGGTGGCCAGTGCTCGTAATTTGCGTTGGGTGGAAACAGAAACTCTCCTGGAGGCAATTATTCTGGAAGCAAAAGAGATTAAAAGTCATTGGCCGAAGTATAATGTTCGTGATCGTGATAATCGTTCATTTATTTATGTTGTGATTAGTCCTGGTGATTATCCAAAACCAGTAATCATCCGTGGCCAAGACCTCAAGAAGTTTCCAGAAGATAAATACAAAGTTTTTGGACCATATCAATCACAAACTTTAATCGCCAACGCCCTTCGTTTGATTCGCCGGGTTTTCCCTTGGAGTACTTGTGTGCCGGAAAATGGTAAGGCCTGTTTTGATTATCAAGTGGGACTATGTCCTGGAGCTTGTTTGGGGACGATTAATAAAAAAGATTACCAGAAGAATATTAAACATTTAGAAATGTTATTGTCTGGCGAGAGAACCAGATTATTAAAACAATTAGCGAAAGAGAATCCGCTTCAAGAAAAAGCCTTGCTCCACCTACAAGATGTTTCCTTGTTAATGAGGGAAGAGAATTTGGATACTCCACATTTGAATCGCATCGAGGGATACGACATCTCTCATTTAGCAGGTAAAGAAGCCTATGGTTCAATGGTTGTATTTTCTGGCGCAGAAGCTGACCGGGCACAGTATCGTTTATTTAAGTTGAAAGAAGCGCACGATGGTGATGATGAAAGGGCTTTGTTGGAGGTTTTGATTCGTCGTTTTAAGCACACCGAATGGCCTTTGCCAGATTTGATTATGATTGATGGTGGCTCACCACAGATCTCTTTCTTAACACGTGAATTAGCAAAATTAAATTTACGCCCATCACTCGTTGGTATCTCAAAATTTGGTGGTGATAAATTAATTTTTGCTCGGGGCACTAAAAATAATTCCAAAGAACTTTCTAAAAATCTTAAACCAGTATTATTGAAGGTGAGGGAAGAAGCGCATCGTTTTGCTAACTTTGGAAGAAAGAGAGGAACAAAAAAAGCTTATTAATTAAAAAAGTGCTATCATTATAGTAAATAATAATTAATCTAAAATTATGATTAGCGAACAGTCATTCATTAATAACAACAAAAACAATCAAGAAATGGAAAAAAGAACCAAAGAAGAGGCTTAAGACGAATTAATTGAAAAATTTGGTTTGAGAAAAACTAGCGATTTTCAAGTAGCCTTGCAACAAGGAAATCTTGAATTAGCTAAGAACTGGCTTAATTATATAGTGGAAAATAGAGTAAATTTTCCTCAATATGAAGCAACCTGGGATTCGTGGTTGGCAGACAGAGAAAACGATATTCTGATTTACCAAGAGATAAAAAATTCTGGTAAGCAAGAAAATCTAGAAATTCGAAGCAAAGAAGAGGCACAACAAGAATTAATTAAAAAATTTGGGATGAGAAAAACTAGTGATTTCAGGGAGGCTTTAAAAAGAGGGGAGTTTGATTTAGCCGAAGAGTGGCTAAATTATATTATTGAAAATAAAATGCAATTTCCTCAATATTTAGCAACCTGGGATTCGTGGTTAGCGGATAGGCGCAGAGAAATTATTGAAGCCAAATAATAAGAAAATATTTTAAAGCGAATCAGACAGGTTCGCTTTTTAATTTGACTAAAATAAAAAATAGCGGTATTTTAAATAGGCATAAATTCATTAAAAATTAAATAAATGGAAAAAATAGTAGTAATTTTAATTGATCGTTTTCGATCTGATTCTCTTATTATTGCTATTTTTTTAGCGGTAATAAAATCTCGATCCCAGAAAATCTGGGAAAGAATAAAAGTGGATACAATCGCTTTTATTATTTTTGGGGTAGTAACTAGCATCGTCACAATTATCTACGAGGTATTAATTGCTCAAGTAGAAATAAATCAATGGTGGCAAGTGAGAATTCTCTATAATCTTATTAGATTATTGGGAGTTTACTTCCTTGGAAAAATGACTGATCAGCTAAGAGTAAAGATTAACAATAAATTGTTTCGTCAATTTGTTTATCAGGCTCTTTTCTTTTCCGTTCATTATTTGTTTAAAAAAATTAGTGATTTTTTTGAAATAATCACTATTTCACTCTTTTATTCCACTAAAAGGCGATTGGTGTTGTTTCTTTCTTTAAAATTAGCTTTAATTAGTAATAAGTTTTATCTTTTATCACAATTTGTAATTTCCGATAAAATTATTATTTTTATTGTGAAAGGTATTTCTGACGGAATCTCATTATCCCTTTATCAAATCCCAGCATATGTTTTTTCAGCATTAATTTTGGGAATTGATTACCACGTTGTCTTATTTTTAAGTTTAATTTACTTATTTGATAACATGATTTTTGGGTGGTTGTTTGGATATATTCTGGATAAAACCAGAGTATATTTTTCTAAAAGAAAATTCGCAAAGGGTTAGAGAGATCTAACCCTTTTTTATATCCTCAACTCTTGACACCCAACGTATTTATGCTATTATTTAGATAACAAGAAGCAAAGCCACAGACCGCAAGCGACATCAATAAGTCTTGCCGAGGCGATAATTTAGCTATTTTTAGCTTATTTTCCTCTGTGGCCGAAAGGTCGCTTTTTTATTATTTATATATAACTTAATATATATGCCAAAAACAAAAATCCAAAAGCAAGAAATTCTACGAAGCTTGGAAGCAAAAATTGGAAAATCCAAATCAATTGTTTTCGCTGGCTTCAATGCTTTGGGGGTTAAGGACAACGAAGCTTTGCGTGAAAAATTACGCGCCGAAAATGGTGAGTATTTTGTAGCAAAAAAGACTTTGATGAACTTGGCTTTCAAAAATCAGGGAATTGAAGGCTTGAATGCAAGAGGTTTTGACGGTAAAGTAGCGGCAATCTTCTCTTACGAAGATGAAGTTTCGCCAGCAAAAGCAGTTCATGCTTTCGCCAAAGGAAAAGAAGCAAATATTTTTTTCTTAGGTGGTATTTTGGAGGGAAAAATTCTTTCCAAAGATGAAGTAATCGCTTTAGCTCAATTACCAAGCAAAACTGAATTGTATGCCAAGTTGGTCGGTTCTTTGAACGCGCCTATCTCCGGTTTCGTCAACGCTTTAGCCGGAAATTTACGCAATTTCGTTTATGTTCTAAAAGCGATTGAAGAGAAAAAAGCCTAACTTATAAAAAATAAAATTAATTTTAAATCTATGGAAGACAAAAAAGAAATCGAGGTACCAGCAAAATTTGCTTCCCTCGTTAGTGAAATCGAAAAAATGAGTGTTTTGGATTTAGCTGAATTAGTTAAAATCTTAGAAGAAAAATTTGGTGTTTCTGCTTCTGCTCCAGCTATGATGATGGCTGCTGGTCCTGCTGCAGGCGCTGAAGTTGCTGAAGTTAAAGATACATTTGATATCGAATTGACTGATGCTGGTGCAAGCAAAATTAATGTAATTAAAGTTGTTCGCACTTTGACTGAACTTGGCTTAAAAGAAGCTAAAGATTTAGTAGACGCTGCACCAAAGATGGTTCGTGAAGGCGTTAAGAAGGAAGAAGCTGAAAAAATCAAGAAAGAATTAGAAGAAGCTGGTGCAAAAGTAACTTTGAAATAAGCTATTTAAGCCACTTAGAAAAATACTTCAAAACAAAAAACACCCGAAAGGGTGTTTTTTGTATTTGGTAGACTCTTACTATTTTTATTTCAATTCCGCTCGATAAATTTTACTACCACTTAGTAGATAAGCAGTATTTCCGCCGATTGTCGCATCACGTAATTCGGATAAATTTGTGAATTGATATTGAGCTTTAAATTTTGCTCTCGTTTTTCCAGCGTCTAAAGCAAAAACAATAATTCTTTTCTCCTGCCGATCTACTAAGTAAAGATTGTTATTATTTAAAATAATTTTAGAAATCCCCTCAGAGCCAGGGAACAGGGAATCAGAAGTGAAGGATTGTTTTTCGCCGTTTAAGTATTTTTGAATTTCACCATTCTTTTTAACTAAGAATATCGGGCTATTATCAGACAGCTTATCGATTGTGAAGGTAATAGCATCTGGTCCAGCTGGAATTTTTAAACGAGCTTCACCGCCTTGATATTTTCCGTCCTTGAGAGCGTAACGATAAATTTGACCATTACTTCCATCTAGCAGATACATTTTGTTAACAAACGTATCCAAGCCAACGATCATTTGTTGTCCCTCAAGAGTTACGGGAGTGAATTCTAGTGAGTTTTGATTCGCATTTAATTTTCCAATATTTTGTCCGCTGAACACAAACACATTTCCCGTTTTATCACTAGTACCAAAAATTGGTGAATCTAATTTTGTGATTTGATTTTTTGCAGCTTCTGAATTTTTTAAATCATAAAGAAAAGAAGTTTTGGACACGCTATCAAAAGCGAAAAGAGAGAAATCTTTTAAATAAATAGTTTCTGGTTTCGCTCCGGGCTGATTGCTGGCAAAATCAAAAATTTCAATAGCCTCCACTTTATTAAGATGTTCTATTTTAGCCAGTTGGGTTGCAAATTTTTCCTGCAAAGTTTTTACTTCTTTATTCTCTTGATATTTCTGAGTTAGATTAGCGAAGTCCATTTTAATTTTTTGAGCGATAATTTTTGCCCCATCTTCGTTGCCATAAAGGAGATAATAATCAATTTGGTTTTCTTTTTCTTTAATAGCCGCAATAGTTGCCAAACTGATTTTCTTTTCTTCTCGAGATTTATTAATACTTTCGGTAGAAAAAAGGCTACCAATCAAAATAAAAATACCAATAACCATTATCGAAAATAAGATTTTTTGGCTTAAGTTTAGGGATAAAATCCAGGTTTTTATTTTTTTTGGCAATGATTTCCAGGAATTTAGATTAAAAATTAAGGGTATTTTTTTGATTCCGCTGATAATTATTACCAATCCCATTTTTAATAGGTCCCCAAATGATGTGCCATTTTTTTTATTTTGAATTGACTTACGCCGCATGGTTCCAGAAATTCCTATTTTTTGCGGACCATTACTGATTGGAGAGATGAAGGGAGACTTACTCTGATCTTCATTTTGATAATTATTCTGAATTAATTCTGGACTTCTAGGACTAGGAATAAATCTTTCAAAAAATCCTCCCAGCTTTTTGGCACTTTTTTTAAAATTAATAATACCAATTGGCGAAAGTAGTCTCTCGGTTTTTTCTTCGGTATAATTCAAATTATTCATCGAAGAATGAGCACTAGCAGAGTCGCTATAAGTTACATCACGATTTTCACTGCCTATCTTTGCGCTTTTAATGATAATCGCCAAAAAGGGGACAAAAGAGTTTGCGCCCATGAGGATATTTTTTAATTGTTCAGAGGCGCTAATCGGTGGTAGCTTAGAAATAATATCTTTTAATTCACTTTTATTGATGTATTCCAAAAAAGCTTCATTGGATAAAACAAAAGAAGAGTCTGGTGGAAGCTCTCCACTGACTACTGAAGAAAATATTTTATTTCCAAAACCTTCGATTTCTGGCTCATTTTTTAATAAATCGACTAAACCATAGTCACCATTTTTTTTAAAAACTAATTGGATCTTATTGCTTCCAAAAGATGAAAAATGAATTTCTTGCTCCAAAACAATCCCGGCGGTGATGCTAGCATTGAGAGGATTGAAGGATAATTTTTCTTTATTAATCCACTCCCAGAACTCTGAGTTGGTTTTTGCGAGAGCATTTTCAAAAATATTTGCTGGTTTCAGATCCTTCATCTTGCCGAGCAAAGATAATTTTTCGTTTTCGTAATAATAATAATTTAAATTAGCAACCAAGAAATCAGCAACTTGACTTAAATCACTACTTTTTCCTTTTGCTTCAAAAAGGATAAAGAGCTTGCCAGCTAAATCTTCTTTGAGTGCATCTGGTTGAGCGATAAAGATTTGGCCAGCACCACCAGTTTTTTTCCCAGAATTAAGAATTAATGGAGCAATTTTATACATAAAAAATGTTAGTCTTGATAAATTTTTAGTTTGACGCTTTTGGTCTCTTGTTATATCATTATTATACAACAAAGCAGTGAATAAATAAATGCTAACTAAGTTATTTGGATCTCAAGCAAGAGTGAAGCTCTTAAAAGTATTTGTTCTTAATCAGAATGAAAAATTTTATCTTCGCCAACTTGCTCGTGATTTAAAAATGCAAGTCAATTCAGTAAGAAGAGAACTGGAAAATCTTCAGTCTTTTGGCTTGTTAATCGCTGATGAGCATCGTGACCTGCCAACTCAAGAAGATCAAGAAAGAAATAAAACTGATAAAAAATATTATCATGTTGATCAAGATTTTGTTCTTTTTCCGGAGATTAAATCGTTAGTCGTAAAATCTCAAATTCTTTCTAGCAATGAATTCGTCCAAAAATTAAAAAATGCCTGTTCACCAAAAGTATTAATTTTAAGTGGCACTCTGGCCAATAATTCAAAATCACAAACCGATATTTTATTAGTTGGTCGATTTAATCGAGAAAAAATTATTCCCTTAATTAGTGAATTGGAAGAAGATTTGGGCCGTGAATTAAATTATACCATCATGGATTATCGTGAATATCGTTATCGAGTAGATATCGCTGATTTCTTTATTTACAATATTATTCATGGCAAAAAAATTGTTTTAGTTGATGATGAAATCGCAATTAATAAGGGGAAAGTTAAATAAAAAATTATGCCCTGGCGCCAAAATAGTATCAAAATAATCTTATTATTACTAAAAACTGCTTCCTGGATCTTGGTTGGAGTTTTTATTTTATTTTTATTATTTTTTCTCCCAACAATTAATCGTTTTCGATCTTTCTTTGTTGCAGAAATGAGTGCAAAGACGGAGATTAATGAGGCAGTTAATGCGGTCAAAAGTAAAGATTTTAAAACCGCCGCTAAGCAGGCAGAAAAAGCACAAGAAAATTTTATTCAAGCCGGGCAAGATTTACAAGTAATTTCTGAAAAACCGTGGATGAAAAATTTTTTTGTATATCGCAATCAAATTGATGATTTGAACTATTTAACAAAAACAGGAGAGATTCTGAGTCGAGCGATTGTTAATGGATCATTGCTCGCTGACCGCTTTCAAACAGTTATTTCTTCTTCAGCATCTGGAGATTTTAATAACTTATCTGATCAGAAAAAACAGGATTTGTTTCGTTTAGCCAAAGAAAGCGCTCCAGAGTTGAATGGTATCAAAGCCGATTTAAATCTTGCTCGCTTAAATATTGAAAAAATTCATGAAATTGGGATTTTATTGCCACTTACTTCACAGATTAAAGATATTGATCAAAAACTAACCGAAGCCAATTATCTCCTAAGCTCAGTGATTCCGATTACTGAGTTGTCTGGTTATTTTGTTGGTAGCCCTGAGCCAGCAAGATTTTTGATTATGCTTCAAAACAACGACGAGTTAAGACCGACCGGCGGCTTTCTGGGGACTTATGGAATTTTAGAAGTTCAAAATGGCGCCTTAAAAAGTTTTTTTGCCGAAGATGTTTATCATCTCGATATGCCAGTCAAGGATACTCTGGATATCTACCCACCAGCTCCTTTGAAAGATTATCTAAAAGTTAATCGTTGGTTTTTGCGTGATGCTAATTGGTCACCAGATTGGCCAAGTTCTGCTCGTCAAATTGAAGAAATCTATCGTCGCGAATTAATTTTAGATCAAAAGAATCCTCTTGATTTTAATGGCGTTATCGCAATTAACCCTTCTTTCGCTGCTGATCTAATTGATTTGGTTGGCCCAATCAAAGTTAAAAATGTTTTGTATAAAGGAGATAACTTTCAAGAACTTCTTCAATATGAAGTGGAAATGAGTTATGTTAAACAGAATATTTCTTCTTGGGACCGCAAAGAAGTCATTAATGATATTTTTGCAGAACTGAAAAAGAGATTATTTGCTTTGCCTTCTCAAGATTATTCAAAAATTATATTATTGGTAAATAATAATTTAGCTGAAAAAAATATTCAAATTTATTTAAATAATTCTTCTGGACAAGAATTAATTAAAAATTTTGGTTGGGCTGGGGAAATTAAAAATCCAAGTAGCGATTATTTAATGATTGTTGATGCCAATCTCGCCGCCTTTAAAAGCGATGCAGTTGTTGGAAAAAATTGGTTGTATTCTTTAGAAAACAATGATCAAACTTTAAATGCTAATTTAAGTTTAAAGTACCGTCATGATGGAAAAAAAGACTGGCGCACAACCAAGTATAGAAGCTACACGAGAGTTTTGGCTCCTCTTGGCAGCACCTTAATCAGTCTTAATGGGGCTGCGAGCAAGGTTGATGTGATTGAGGATAAAGTTTTAAATAAAACTATTTTCGGCTTCTTTCTAATGGTAGATACTCAACAAAGCGGGGAAATAACCTTAAAATATCGTTTGCCGAATACAATATTTGAACAGTATCAGGCAGGGAAATATGAACTTTATTGGCAAAGACAAAGTGGTAGTCGGATTGAAAGTGCTATCTTTAATTCACCTCAACAGGGTAGAAAAGTTCTTAATTTGGAAACTGATCAGCTCGTGAAATAATTTTTTAGTTTAATTTAAAAATATGAATAAAAAAATTGTTAAAAAAACAACAAAATTTGTGGTGACGAGTAAAAAAGATTTTGTGGTAATCATAATTTTTTCCCTGTCTCTGTTTGCAGCAGTGATTGCCGCGCTAACCGCTTCTCTTTATTCTCTTGAGCGTCAAGTTAATCCAGGGGGCGTTAAGTCGTCTTCAGTAATTAATGTGGTTAGTGATTTCAAAACTAAAAAATCAATCAATAAGTCTTTGATCTATCAGTGCTCAAAAGTACCAGTAAAAATATCTTCTTTAAGGTCTGGTGATGTTTTTGGATCTTTAAAAATATCAGCAATTGACGGTAATTTTTGCGAAAAAGATTGTGAAGAAGATTATAGCGGTCGTATTTATTTCAAAGGAGAGCAAATATTGTCTGGAACTTTGGTTTTAGCCGAATCTGGCAGCGGTTTATTTTTCTATCCAGATAAACATTCTGCACTCCCCGATCTTTCTCGAGGAAATTCAATTGATCAAGGAAAAAAGTTATCAGAGATCAAAGGACTAGTTTGCGGAAGTCCAAACTTAATGATTGAAAATAGTGAAATAGCTAAAAAAGAGATTGCCAAAAAAATTCCCGAGTTGGATGATCTGCAAAAAAACATGACAACTGGCAGCTCAGAAGAGAAGTATAACAAGAAAGTAATTATTAAGGTTAAGAATATGGTTATCAACTATGCTACCGGTGGTGAAAGTGGAACAACTGTGACTTTTGTTGAATTAATCGATATTCTTCAATAAAAATAATTTAAAATTTGGAACTTTAAAAAAAGTAGACGATCTTTTGCTGGATGTCTACTTTTTGTTTTTATCAGATAATTAATTTTTAATTTCTAGTTTTTGATTGGTTCGGTGGTTATTTACTAAAATTGCTCCAAACAAAACCCAGAGTGACCATTGTAGAGCGGTATCATTTAGAATATTATCACCAAAACTCATAATGGCGAGGGAAATTAAACAGGCTGAAGCAAAAAGAGTTAAAATCTTTAACCTCGGTTTTAATTGTTTTTTAAAACTATAATAAAAATCTAAAAGAGCACTAATGATAATTGCCAGATAAGCAGCGACACCCGGGAAACCAAGCTCTAGGCCTAGTTTTAAATAATCATTATGGGGTTCAGTTGCCCCAAGTTTAAAATCACGATTTTCGGCAATCACCATTGGTCCAGTTCCAAGTCCATTTCCGGTCCAAGGGTTTTCTTTAAAATAGGAGAAACCGTCTGTCCAGAGACGAATTCGCCAGCCAATCGAGCCATAGGGATCAAAATTTAATAAGCTGTTTACTCTGGCTTGAATCGGCGGAAGACTAAGATAAATAATAATACCAAAGATTGTTGAAATTAAAAGAAAACCACGAAATTTTGCTAAACCAATAATCGCCAAAATTAAGGCCAGGGCAACATAAGCCCCTCTGGTGTAGGTAAAGGCAAGAACGATTACTAGGATTAAAGAAATTAAAGCATAGGCATAGCTTTCTACTCTTTTTTTGCCAAGATTAAGTGCAGCAAAGGTTGACAAAGTAATTGGTAAAATTAAAAAATAAGCGAGCATATTTGGATGAGCAAAAGTACCAAAAATTCGATTTTGCCCATCTTCCATTAAGCCGGTTTCATTGGCTAGTTGCCAAAAACCTAGTGCCACTGGAATAATACTGGAAAATATAATAATTCGAATTAGATTAGTGAGATCACCGGTATCTTTTAATAAGAGGTACGAACTAATAAACAAAAGGAAAATACTGATTAGACGCAGTAGTTCGTCTAAGGTTGCAGTTTGGTTGATGGTATAGAAAAAAGATAGGATGCCAATAAAAATTAAAAACATCCACGTGAAAGAGCTTTTTATTTTTGGAAATTGACGATAGTTTTCATAGAAAACTACCAAACAGAAAATAATTGCTAAAATCGCAAAAAGAGAGGTAAAATTAAGAGGTGGATCACTGTTCAGTCGGTATTGGTATAAGAAATCAACAGCCGGTCTTAAAAAAATAAAACAAAATAAACCAATTTTTGGCCAATTAATTCCAATGAAAAAAATCAGAGAGAAAATAATTGCTAGAATAGTCAAAATAAAAGGTAATTGGAGGGAGATAATTAACGGGATACTTAGAAGAGCGAGAACTAAGCTTGATTTGTAGGTAATTTTGAGATTAAATTTTTTCATATATCATAAGTATGGTATTATAATATTAGCCTATTTTTATTCAGAAAGTCAAAGAAATCTTCAAAAATATGAAAATTCTTCAGGTCAATAAATTTAATTATCGTCGAGGGGGAGCTGAGAAATATTTTTTAGATATCGTTTCAGCCCTGGAAGACGCTGGTCATGTAGTTGCTTTGTTTTCAATGCATCATCCAAACAATCATCCTTCTTCTTGGGAAAAATATTTTGTTTCTAATTTAGATTTTCGAAAAAATAATTTTTGGGATTTATTTTTTATTCCTGGAAGAATTATTTATAGTCTAGAAGCTCGTCGTAAATTTGCGAAACTTCTTGATGATTTTCAGCCAGACATTATTCATTTGCATAATATTTATCACCAAATATCACCATCTATTCTTGGACCAGCAAAAAAAAGAAAGATTCCAGTAGTGATGCATCTTCATGATTACAAATTATTTTGCCCAAACTACAAGCTTTATACAAAAAATTCTTTTTGTGAAAAATGTCAAAATGGTAAATATTCTCAATGTCTCAAGTATCGTTGTTTGGATAATTCTTTTTTTCGCAGTTTTATTGCTAGTCTAGAGATGTGGGTCCATCATCATCTTTTTAAATTTTATGAGAAAGGTGTTGATCTCTTTATTTCTCCAAGTCTCTTTGCAAAAAAAGAAGCAATTAAGTTTTCTTGGCCAGCAGAAAAAATTACGGTTTTAACTAATTTTGTTGATCGCTTGTCTGACCAACCAGAAAAAAAAGAAAGTTATCTTTTTTGCTATGGTCGCTTGAGTGAAGAGAAGGGGATTGATTTGTTAATTAAGGCCATGAGCCAGGTTCCCGACTTGTCTTTAAAGATTGCGGGGATTGGCTTGGCAGATGATCAGCTAAGGGCTTTGGTGAAAAAAATGAAATTGTCTGATCGAATTGAGTTTGTTGGTTTTAAGTCTGGGATTGAACTACAGGGTTTGATTTCTCGAGCATCTGCAGTTGTTATTCCTTCTCGTTGGCCAGAGAACATGCCTTTTACAATGCTTGAATCTTTAGGATCCGGCACACCTGTGATTGCTTCGCGAGTTGGTGGTTTGGCAGAAATAATTCAAGACGGGAAAAATGGTTTTCTTTTTGAGGCGGAAAACGTTCAAGATCTGGCCCTAAAAATAAACACCCTAGCTACTTTACCTCAAGACATTGCTGCGATAACAATTGAAAGCGTGAGACAGTTTAGTTTAAAAAATCACCTAGAGGCGCTTGTAAAAATTTATCACCAAGTTTTAAATCAAAAAACGCCCCGTTAACCGGGGCGTTTTGATAATTCAATTATTTTTCAATCGTAAAGCTGGAACTGTAGCTCAGTTTTGAGGAGCCAACGACCTTAATATCTACTAACTTTTTTTGAGAATCACTAATTGGCGGCACTTTTAAATCACTAGTAAATCTTCCTTGGTTATCGGCAGTTGTTTCTTGGTTTCCGGCACCAGCAAAATAAATTACTAGTTTTTCGCGAGCCGCAAATCCACCACCACTTAATTTTACTGTTGAACCTTCTTTTGCAGAGTAGCTATCGGTTTTTAACCATAAATTTTCAGTAGGAGCAGAAATTTCTTCTTCATCAGTATCACCAACAAAGAAAGCTAATTTTTCTAGATTTTGATCTAAGACTAAAATACCAGAGTTGTTAAAAGAAATTACTCTATCACCATTGTCACTGGAAACAACTTTTAGTCCCATTGCCCAACCATTTCCACCATAAGAACTAGTGTATTTGTAGTCTAACAATTTTAAATCACTTTTTGCTAATTTAACAACACCAACGCCGTTACTAAAATAAAGACTAGAATCAGAAAGAACGGTATCGAAGGCAGGTTGATCCAAGTGGCGGAAACTAGCTTTTGTGGTTCCATCAAGAGAAAATTTCTTAGTGTAAACATCATCAGCCACAAAAATATCGCCATTAGCATCCATTGAAGCTCGTCGATTTTCTAAATTTTTATTATAATTTAAACTGATTTCATTAATCACTGTACGGCTTTGACGATCAAAGACTCGCAAAGTGTTGCCGGTAATATCAAGTAAATAACGACCATCGGCACTAACTTGAATGTTATATTGATTCTGGGTATTTTTAAAATCATAGCTATCAATTACCTGTAAATCTTGATTCAAAAGTTTAACTCCTTTATTGCCAATAGTAAGATAATGATTGTTGCCAAGTTTTTCCAAACCACCATACCACTCCCAATAAGTATTACTTAAATTATTTTCTAAAATTGGGGAAGCATCTAAGGCACTAATATTATATTTATCAATTTTAAAATCAGTAATTGCATAAGCATAAAGCTGGCCATTTTCTTCGATTAGCTTTACTTCATAATAACTACCATAACGATTAAAGCGTGCTTCCAGAGGGCGGGTGCGACTAATTCTTTCTAAGTTAGCGCCGTTTAGTTTAAAAATTTCTAAACTGTCAGTGTTTGCGGAAGCAACCACTAATTGCCCGTTATAACTAATCGCATCACCGGAGTAATAGGATTTGTTTTTTGTTTTACCGATTGGCACTGCCGCAAAAAGCAGAACAGCAGCCAAAAGAGTTAGTGAGATAATTTTTTTCATAAGTTTATAATAATTGATAATTTTCCTTTCTTTATTTTTTGTCTTCTAAGTATACATTGTTTATCTTTTTTTGTCAATAGTAACTCCCGCTAGCTATTGACAAATAAAAAGTTATATACTATAATTAAGAGTTAATTAAAGGTAAGCAAGCAGGTAATTGTAATATAAATATGGAATTAAGAGATTTTATCAAACTTTCGTCAAAAAAACGCCAAACCATCTGGTCTTGGATTTTTGTTTTTATTGCCCTGGGGATGATTTTTACTTTTGTTCAACCCTTAAAATATAGTACTAAATCCAAATTACTAGTTATTCAGAATACCAGAGAGGTTGACCCTTATACCGTTTCCAAATCCAATGAATACCTGGGAAATCTTTTTTCTCAAGTTATTTACTCAAGTTCTTTTTATGATTTAGCCCTTGATTCTCAGTATAACATTGATCGCTCCTATTTTACCGATAAGGCTTCTCGTCAGCAAAAAATCTGGGCGAAGACGGTTAAGGCAAAAAGTTTAAGTAATACTGGAATTATTGAAATGGAGGTCTATCATCCCGATCCTTATCAGGCAAAACAAATTGCTTTGGCAATTAATGATGTTTTGATCAATAAAAACTTTAATTATCAGGGGATGGGTGATACAGTCCGAGTGAGTGTGATTGCTCAGCCATTAGTTTCGAGTTATCCAACAAATCCGAACCCGGTAGTTAATTTTCTACTTGCTGTTATTTTCGGTTTAGCTTTTTCTTTCCTGTATATTTACTTTTTACCAGAAGAGAAATATAATTTTTATCTCTTTGGTCGTCCCAGGGTAAAACGTCATCAGGCTCGCAAAGTGCTGGTCACCGCCAGTCAACAAGAGATACCAGTTAAAACAGAGAAGGCGCCAGCTCAGCGGGTGATTATTAAATCAGAGCCAGAATTTTTATCCGGTAATTTTGTTGAGCATGGTTCCAAAAAAGTGACCGAAGAAGTTGTGTTAGTTGGTAATATGAGTAATATTTTGCCACGTTAAGAAAATTTTTATTTCGCCGCCAGGCCTTTCTTGAGGTCCAGCGAGGGAACAAAAGTTGTTTCTAGTTTAGATTGTAAATTAAAAATTAAAAATTAAATAAAAAAGGGGGACAAAATGAAAAAAATAATCTTAACAGCGATTATTTTAGTTGCCAGCATCTTTGCTCAGGCACAAAAGTTGGATGCCATTATTAATAATGGTATCAGTAATGTTGGCTTAACTGACGAAATGAACTTTCGGGAGTTAAGTATTGATGTGTGCCCAATTCGAATTGGAGAGGGCACCACCTTGTTCGGCTTCTATGCCGAAACTGGCGGGATTCGTCTTAAGAACGAAACCCAGAAATGGATTAGTTCTTCTAATAACTGGAGTGCCGGTGTATCCCTCAACACTACTTTTGGTGCTGGTGAATACGATGGTGGGTGGTTTCTGAAGACCAGATTAGGTTTTGGTCAGGCCACCACAAGAAGTGATGTGGCTGCCTATGGTTATCAAGACAAGCAGGTAGATTTCAATCTATCAGGCTATCTCAATATAGCCATTTTTGATCCAGATGCTATAATTTTTAGCAGACACAGTTTGGAAGTAAAATACAAACAACCGTTGTCTGCTAAGAAGGAGCTTTTTTTCAAGGATATAATCACTGAGATTGGTGATTCATTAACTTGGAACGGACAAATGTTTCAAGCCCGGTTTACCGAAACTGTTGCTAATTTATTTATTAGCGATAATTGGTCAATCAATTTTGACTTAATGGCCGGTTTTGGTTTGGAACATCCTGTTGTTGGGCTGGATAAATCCATGAAGTATTTTACCGTTGGCGGTGGAGTAAGCTTTTTTAAGCTTCCTTATTTCCAACAAAATATTTTGGAGATAATTCCAGAATATCAGATTATGGAAAATAGTAGATTTATTTTAAAGTTTAAAGTAAATCTGGTTCCAGTAATTTTTCTAATTTGGGACAAGTTTAACTTCGATGTTAAGCTTTCCTGCGTGGATAAGCCTGTTCCTAACTTTTTAACAGAAGGGAGGGTGTAATGGCCACAAATAACAAAAAAAACAGAGCCTTCTGGTTGCTGTTGTACCTGATTATTGGATTGTTAATCCTAAGTGGCGGATACTATTGGTATTTGCTACATAGCGAACAAGAATCCATTACTTCTCTCAAGGAAGATAATGAATTTCTTCTTAGCAAGAATAGCGAATGTGATTCATTGGCGAAAGTTAATGACTCGTTAGCGCAAGCTCTTGCTCTTTGTCAGCTAGGGGACACAAGCTCTTCTGCGTTTACGGTTGATACAACTACTAATCCAGTAGCTATTACTACTCCCGTTCCTGTTGTTAAAAATACTTTGCCTTCAGACAAGAAGACCAAGAAAAAAAACAACAAGAGAAATACTCCACAAAAACCGGAGAATCGGAGAGGAAATAATAATTCTCGCCAAAACCCTCCTGTTAATTTACCAGAAAAATCTATAGTTACTGCTGTTGGCAATCAAAATGCTTCAGTGGTAAATAATGGAGAGGAAACTTTCAAACCCAGGAAGTTTCCCACACCAAAAAGTTCCGGGGAAATGGGTAGCACAAGAACAACCATTTATGGATTTAAAGGTCCAAATGATGCTCATAGTTATGGCGATAAAATCAAAATAACTAGAAAATAAAACAAAGCCGTTTCAAATTGAAACGGCTTTTTTAATATTAACAAGATGCTTGGCTATTAAAAAAGCCCTGATTAATTTTAATCAGGGCCTAAGGCTTTTTTGCCTTTTTTATTTTTTGCTTTTCCAGGGTGGATTTATCACACTGGAAATTGAATAGGTACTATTTGTACTGTTGGGGGCCCAATAAGAGCCTCCCCAGTAAAAATAACTGCTTGGTTGGTTAATATTCGGTAGAATCTGAATATTAACCATCCCACCATTAAAACTACTTGGCACTACGTCTAAGTAGTAGTAGTGACCAAAAGGATCGTTAGGGTGAGCAGTTAAAGCACTGATTACCCAACCACTTGGATATTGAATCCGTAGCGCTGGAGCAACTCCTGGTGTCACCACAAAGGTGCCAGGGGAGCTTTTAATATTAATTCGTAAATTACCATTTGGTAATTTATTAATATTAATTAACTGATCCCCAATACTGCCGGGATCGAAAATTGGGTAGGTGGCAGAAACTTTACTCTCTACTTCCACACAACCCCAAGAATTCCACTTGGTTAATGACTGTTCATTTAAGTTGACATTTGTTGTCAACTTCGCCCAGTTTTCAGTCCCATTTGCTAGTTTGTTTATTATTGTGAAACGTTGAGAACCAACAGTTTCAAAGTATACCCAACCAGCAATTGGTGCGGACAGAGAAGTCATTCCCCAGCCGTTCGCATCCCCCTTGTAATAGCAATCATTGCTATATCCTTGGCCAAAGGCTAAGGAAAGGTTAAGCTTCCAACTGTTTTTCCAAATTCCAGCTCCTTGATAAAGGGAGTCGTATTTGATTAGTAATTGATTATTTACTGGCGGTATGTTTACCACCACTAAATTTCTGCTGATCGATGCGTAACTTCCAGTGCCACCATATCCACTATATACAGTTAATTTAACTGTATAGGTACCAATGGCAGTGTAAACTTTATTGGCAGTAATTCCGGCATTGCTGCTGACATTAGTTGTTGCCAAAAAAGTGCCATCCCCATAGTTCATACCAAAGGAACCAATTATTCCAGTCGAACTGGCACCGCTGATTACCACATTAGTATTTACCATTACTGTGTCTCCGCTCATATTCGCAGAGCTGAAAGTAATAATCGGGATTAGGTTAGGTAATTGGTTAATTACTGATAAATGCTTAACCATAAATGATTGAGCACCAGTGCCGTTAACCCCTTCGTAAACGGTTAACTTAACCGAGAAAACTCCAATTGAATTGTAAGTTTTCAGTTGTGAAATTTGAGCCGCTGAAGATACGTTAATTATTCCACTATTAGTGCCATCACCATATTCCATTGAATATGATTTAATGGTGCCGGTTGAATTTTGCCCACTAATCACTACGTTAGTGTTTAATAGGGCACTATCGCCAACCACACTTACTCCGCTAAAACTTAATGCAGCTCCCGGAGGAAGATTGCTCACGACATGGATAATTTTACTTGCCCCAGCTTGTTCGCCAGAGCCATTTAAACCTGAGTAAACCTCAAGTTTTAACAGTTTTTGACCAATAGTTTGGTAACTATGGCTGCCAGCAATTTGGCTGGCAGTAGTAACGTTTGTTACAACCACTGGCGTTCCGTCTCCCCAATCCAATCGGAATGATTGGATAGTTCCAGTGCTTAAAGCGCCGGAACAATTAATAAGTGTGCCAACTTGGACACTATCTCCGGCAGCAATGCTGCCTGTGATAGAGATTTTGGCGCTTAAAGGAACGGGAGATTTTCCGTCAACTAGTGGATCATAGTCCTTAGTACAAGAACTATTTCCTAAAATCACCATTACTATGGCGAAAAAAAAGAAAAATACTTTTTTTGCTTTCATTTTTATTTTTTTTAATTGTTAATGTTCTTTTTTTTGATGAAACAACTTTTGTCTCATAACCAGAACTTCTATCTTAGAATTTCTGGTGGCGAGACAAAAACTCGCCTGTTTATTTTTTGGTTATCAACTGATTATACAATATTTCGGTGTTTTGGGCAATAGTATCCCAGTTATATTCTGTGCTTGCTCGTTCTTGTAATTTTTGACCAAGAGTCTTTGCTAGTTCTGGTTTTGTTAATAATTCGTTTAATTTATTTTTTAAATCTTCCGAATTTTTATTTTTAAAGACAAGGGCATTTTCGCCTGTGGCCTCTAGATTCGCCTCAATATCACTAACGACACAGGGAAGACCGAAAGACATTGCCTCCAGAAGAGCGACTGATAAACCCTCATATTCCGATGGTTGCACAAAGGCATAGGCATTAACATACAGTTGAGACAAAACTTGACCACTTTGGTTGCCGGTAAAGATAATATTTTTGTTTGTGCCAGCAAGCTTTTTTATTTCAGCGACATATTCATCCGTAAAAGCACCATCGCCGACAATCACTAATTTCTTGTTAGTCGTTAGTCCTTGGTAAGCTTCGATTAAATAATGAATTCCTTTGTGACGAACTAAACGGGAAATAGAAACAAGGTATTCTTCTTTTTCTAAGTCGAAAGCAGCTAATTGATTTGAGCCAGATTCAGTAACTTGTTCAGCGCCATTTGGAATATAAGCGGTATCAATTTGGTAAACTTCTTTGGCGTATTTTTGTAATTCTTTAGAAATTGTAATTGTTTTATCTGAGAAACGGCAACCAATCATTTCACCAAATTTCAAATACCATCTGGCAATTTTGCCCCATTTTTGATGACGATAATCTTGGCAATGATAGGTAAAAACAATTTTTAAATTTGGACGAAATATTTTGATAAATAAAAGCAGGGAAGATGGGCCAACTGAATGAAAGTGAACTACATCTGGTTTTCGAAATAAAATCAGATCTAAACAAGCAAAAAAAGTATGAGAAATAGCATCTAGATTTTTAGTGCCGATACTTGGCAGAGTGATAATATTAACTCCTCTGTATTTAGAGATTTTTTCAGTTTGATAATTATTTCTAGCATATACAAAAACCTCATGGTTATAATTAGCCAGACGAACCGCTAAATTCTCAACGTGTTTTTCAACGCCACCGTTTTTAGCAGGGATTCCTTTTTGTCCAATGAGAAAAATTTTCATATTAGTCTTTTACTTTGACTTTATATTATACATTATTTATTTACTTTTGTCAAGTATTCAGGGTTTAGACTACTTTGGGGTATATTTTGCTAATATTAAATAAAATATTTAAAAAACCCTCAAGACTTCTTGAAGGTTTTTTCTATTCTAAAAAATTATTTTATCCTAGGTTTTATTTACATCCAACGCTTCTTTTTAAAGATTAGAAGCATTATAACGGCGATAAAGGCCATGATTCCGATAATCAGCCAAAAACCGTAAGGATGAGACTCTAGTGGCAGGTAAGCGGTTCTCATTGCAAAGATGGCCGCAAAAAGTGTTAATGGAAAAATAATTACAGAAAACATCGTTAAAGTTTTCATGATACTAGTCATCTTGGCATTAGAAATTGATTCGCTAGTGTCATGCAAAGCATCAATAATGTCTTTTTGAATGTCCAGCATTTCCCAAATTCTTTTGGAATGCTCAACTAATCCATCATAATGCTTTTTGATTAAATCTCTTTCCACAATACTGCTTTTCATCTCAGTGAGATGTTTAAGAATATTTTTATGATTTTGAAGAATTTTTTGAAGATTAATGATATTTCTTTTAACAGACAGAATTCCATCAGCAGTTTGCTTTTGGGTTTTTGAAAAAATTTGCTCTTCAACTTCATCAATTTTAATACTATTTTTATCAATTAAAGGGTAGCAGTCTTTAATGAGGCGGTCGAGGATTTCATAAAGCAACATGACTGATGACTCGTTAACATAGGAAAGAAGGGAGTCTTTATTTTCTTTACAAAAATTAAAAAATTTTCCTAAAGCAGGAATATTATCGTTATGGGCGGTAATTAAGAAGCCATGCCCAACAAAAAACTCAATTTCAGCAGGAATAATTTTATTATTTTCAAAAATTGGAAAATGCAAAATCATAAATAGATAGCCATCTTCCTCAAAAATCATCGGTCTCTGAGAAAAAACAGTTGAGATCGAGGCGTTAAGATTTTGAATTTTAAAATTAAAGCGCTTTTTTAGGTAGGAAATCTCCTCTTGATCAGCCCCAGTGATATTAACCCAACTGAGTCGAAATGGTGATCCCGGATTATCAATGATCAACTCTTCAATTTTGTTTGAAATTTTTTTATGGTTGGACATGGATTATTTTTTATAATAAGATTGTATGTTATTATTATAGCATAAATAAAAAATCAAAAAATAGATAAATGATTAATATTTTAGGAATAAATATTTCTACCTTGTCAAAGATAGATTTAAAAAACAAACTTACCGAATTTATAAATTCCGGTCAGCATTATGTTGCAACAGTCAATCCAGAGATTATTTTGACTGCTCATCGAGATGAAGAGTATTTTTATATTTTAAATCAAGCCTCTCTCGCGCCCGCTGATGGCTTTGGTTTGGTTTTGGCTGGTCAATTGGCTGGTGAAAAAATTCCGAGAATCACTGGAGCTGACCTTGTTCCCGAGCTACTTAGTCAAGCAGAAACCAGTAATTTTTCGGTTAGTATTTTAAATTGGCACCAAGGTTTATCTAGCGCCTCAGATATCAGAGAAATTCTCAGTGAAAGATGGCCTAATTTAAAATTTCAAATTATTGATTTAGAAAAAGAAATTTACTTACCAGAAGAAATATTATCTTCACTGAATCGTTTTGCTCCAAAGCTTTTATTTTGCACTTTTGGCGCCCCTTTTCAAGAAAAAGTTATTTATCATAATTTAAAGAAAATCCCTGGCATTGGTTTAGCGATTGGCGTTGGTGGAGCTTTTGATTTTCTCACAAAAAAGATCACCAGAGCCCCTAGAATTTTTCAGCGTTTAGGGTTAGAATGGCTATGGCGCTTAATTAAACAGCCAAGGCGCTTGAAGAGAATTTGGCGAGCAACTGCGGTATTTTTTTGGAAAGTTATTTTGTGGCGTTTTATCAACCCACATCGTTATCGAAAAAATGTTTCCTGCATGTTGCTTCGCAAGAACCTTGGTGCCTGGGAAGTATTAATTGTTGAGCGTCAAGAATCATTGGGTCACTGGCAACTTCCTCAAGGTGGTACCGATGGCGAACCAGTGGAAATAGCAGGTGCAAGAGAGATTAGGGAGGAAACAAATATTCACCAAATAAAAATCCTTGGTGTTTTAAAGAATGCTTATCGATATCAATTTCCTAAGGGGGCTTCTCGAGGAAGAGGGATTAGTACTGGTTCTCCAAAGCATTATGATTATTGTGGTCAAAGTCAATCTTTTTTAATAGCTGAAATGAAAGATTTGAACGAAGAAATAAAAATTGACTTCTGGGATCATCGCGCTTATCGCTTTATTCCGCTTGCTGACTTGGTTAAAGAAATTCATCCAGTTCGTCGTGAAATGGCTGAAAAATTCTTAGCTTTTGCTCAAAAAACCCTAAATTAAAATTATATGAATCAAAAAATCAGATTACGTTTTGCTCCATCACCAACCGGCTTTTTACATGTCGGTAATTTGCGTACCGCTTTATTCGGCTATCTTCTTTCTAAAAGTCTTAACGGTGATTTTATTTTACGTTTAGAGGATACTGATCAAAAAAGAGAAGTTACGGGCGCCCTAGAAAGTTTAATCAAAATAATGGATTGGATTGGCATTAAATTTAGCGAAGGGCCTCATTTGGGTGGAGATTTTGGTCCTTATATTCAGACCGAACGTTTAGCAATTTATCATGACTTATCTGAACAATTAATTAAAGAAGGGAAGGCTTATCGTTGTTTTTGTACCTCAGAGAGATTAGATGCGATGCGTGAGAATCAACAAGCCCAGAAGCTGGCTCCGCGTTATGATCGAGCTTGTCGGGATCTTTCGCCGGAAGAATCGGAAATAAAAATGATAGCGGGAGAAAAATTTGTGATTCGCCAAAAGATGCCTCTCGATGGAGAGGTAAAAGTTTTTGATGAATTGCGTGGTGAAATTATTTTTTCTGCTGCTGATCTAGATGATCAGGTGTTAATAAAATCAGATGGCGTGCCAACTTATCAATTCGCTAATATCGTGGATGATCATCTGATGGAAATTACTCATGTTACTCGTGGTGATGAATGGATCCCATCTTTTCCGAAAAATGTTTTACTCTATGACGCTTTTGGTTGGACAGCGCCAAAATTTTTTCATTTACCTTTAATTTTAAATAAGGGGGGTGGAAAATTATCAAAACGTCAAGGTGATGTTTTTGTTGAAGACTATCGCGCTAAAGGATACTTACCGGAAGCAATTGTTAATTTTTGCGCTCTTTTAGGTTGGCATCCTAAAAGTGATCAGGAATTTTTTACTCTTCAAGAATTAGAAAAAGAATTTTCTGTTTCGGGAATGGGGGTTAGTCCAGCCGTTTTTGATCTAGAGAAGCTCGATTTTTATAATAGTTATTATCTTCGTCAGAAAACCAATCAAGAATTATTAGAATTATGTCGTCATTATTTGCCGAATAATTTTGAAGAGGAGTTTCTTCTCGGTGTAGTTTCTTTGGCAAAAGATCGTTTAAAGAAAATTTCTGATATCACTGAATTATCTGGCTTCTTTTTTGAATTGCCAAATTATGATTCCAGCCTATTAGTCTGGAAAACCTTAAGTGTTTCTGATTCAATTAGCAATCTTCGAGAATTAAAAGTTATTTTAGAAAATAAAAGTTTTGCTTGGAATAAAGAAAGCTTGGAAGAGTTGGTTTTTTCCTGGATTAAAGAAAATGATAAGAAAAATGGCGATTATCTTTGGCCCTTGCGAGTTGCCTTATCTGGTGAAAAAAATAGTCCGAGCCCCTTTGAGATCGCTGCGGTTTTAGGAAGAGAAGAATCATTAAATCGAATTAATTTTTCTTTTACAAAAATTTAGAAAAATGGTATAATTTGATTGTTATAATTTTTTAGGTTTTTTTATGTTTCAAGCAAACCGCTTTAAAATATCTGTTTTAATGAGTATCGCACTAGCGTTTTTATTTTCTTCGCCATCAGCAATTGGGGAAAAATATGACGCAGAAATTAATGCCTTAAATGCTAAAATCAAAGCTCAGCGTGATCAAATCTCTTCAATTCAACAAAGACAGAAGGCCTATTCCTCTTTGATCGCTAAAAAAAGAGAAGAGCAGGCAAACTTAAACAATCAATTAGTAATTATTGAAAATCGGGTCAGTAAATCAGAACTAGATTTAGAAGAAACCGATAACGAAATAAAAGAAACAGAACTAGAAATTAAGAAAATTACAATTGATTTAGAAAATATCAATCGTGCTACGGAAAAAAACAAAGAACATATCGCCTCTTTATTGACTTTGATGTATCGACAAGATCAAATATCTACCTTGGAAATTTTGTTAGCAAACGATTCTTTGTCTGAGTTTTTGGATCAAGCAAAATATCTAGAAAATACCAGTGGTGAGGTTTCTAAAAGCCTTGATGACTTAAAAACTAGTCGCGAGCAACTTTTAGCCGGACAAGAAGCGATGAAAAAAAAGAGTGAAGAACTTTCTTTGCTAAAAAGAAAACTAGAAGAAAGAAAGGATGCTTTGGTTTATGAACAAAACAGCAAAGAACAGGTTTTACAAGAAACCAAGCTTTCTGAACAAAATTATCAAAAACTTTTAGCGCAAGCCAAGAAAGAGCAAAACGCAGCTACTGCTGATATTGCGAATATGGAAAAAGTTGTTCGTGAAAAATTAGCAAAATCGAAACAAATTTTAAACCCCAATGCTACTCTTCAGTGGCCAGTTGCAAAAAATATTATTACCTCCATCTTTCATGATCCAGATTATCCATTTCGTAACAGTATCGGTGAACATTCGGCCATTGATATTAAATCTGCACAGGGAAGTACTCTGCGTTCCGCTGCTGATGGTTATGTCGCTCGAGTAAAGTTTGATGGTAATAAAAATTATGCTTATATCATGATCATTCATGGTAACGGACTTTCCACTGTTTATGGTCACGTATCAGCCGTAAATGTTGTTGCAGATCAATATGTAACTCAGGGTCAAGTTATTGGTCGAACTGGCGGAATGCCTGGCTCTTTGGGTTCTGGTGCTTTTAGCACTGGTGCCCACTTACATTTTGAGGTTAGAAAAAATGGATTACCAGTTAATCCATTAAATTATTTACCTTAAATTAAATAAAATTTTCCTAAGAGTTAACGTAATTATTTGACGTTAACTCTTTTTTTGTTTAAGCTATTTTTATAGTAATTTTACAAACAAATAAAAATGGAAATGGAAAAGGAATTTATTAGTTTTAAAAAATTTCAGGAATGGTTTAAGGAAAATCATCTCGACCGATACTTATTATCTTGGTCACTGGAGTCAATGCTTAATTGGCAAAAACATTTTTATCAATCACAGTTCAATTCTCAGGAAATTAATTTGAATGATCTTTGGATTGAAAGTAGTCGATTACCGAGCATCAAAATTGCTTTAGAAAAAAAATTTGCTAATTATCCATTGCTTACTTATTTTCCGAAAATTGAAGATAGAGCTAAATTAAATCAAAAGAAGGCTTCTTTCTTTTTTGAGCAATTAATCGAAGTAAACGGTTCTAATCCTTTTATTCGGTCTAAAAATCAATTAATTCGAAGTCATTATCTTGATTCGATTGTTTCTTTAAATGACGAAACTTGTAGCAAGCGACCACTAAAAGAAAATTCTTTTTACCTCGATTCTTTAGCTTCATTAGCCGGAACACTGGAAATTAATTTTTGTAATGCTTTGGATTATGATGATGTATCTTTCAGGTCAGATTATCTAGCTGAGAATAAAATAGTAAAAAAACTAGAAGACTATAGTGGTATCCGCTATTTAGATCTTGGAGAAACAATGATTCTCTTTAGGCAAATGAATGAATGCCAAAAAACACTCATGCAGCATGATGTTTGCTTAATAACATCTTCCATGAACTTAAGTTCTGGAAAGCGAATTAATTTAATAAATAATCATGATGTTTATTCAATTATTGAGCATACTCCAAACTGCGAGTGTCATGTCAGACAAAAATTTTAAAAAATAACCCCAATAACTATCTAGTTACTGGGGTTTTTAATTTGAAAATTTTTTTAATAATAACCAAGCCTAATAGCAAGACTTCATACATTTTTACTAAAATGGACAAAATTACTGATGATGCGATCAGTATATTAACTGAATTTAATTCAAGCAACTTTAAGTTTTGCGCTCCGAGCGAATTAATAAAACTAATAAAGGCTAAAATTGTTAAAACATTGACGACATCAACCAATAATTTCTTTTTTGTAAATAAGAGAAAAATTACTAACAAAGACAAATAAGCACCAATTGAAGCAATAATTACTAACTTGCTTACTCCTTCGTCAGCAATTGGTATCCGACAAGATAAAACCAAGATAAAAGCAAAGAGTGAGGCCGTGCCAGAAATTATCGGCAGGATGATATCTATTTTTTTCATTTTTAAAAAACTTTTTATTTTTGAATTTTCTACTTTTTTAATTTAAATGTCAATTAATCATTTTTTTAGTGGGTGAAATTTTTTCTGCTCCAGTCGTGCGTAATTATCCGAAGCATGAACATAGCGAGTCGTGGTGTCTAGTGATTCGTGTCCTAATAAGACCTGAATAGCTACCGGATTGGCCCCAGATTCTGCTAAATAGGTGGCAAAACCATGACGCAGAGTGTGAGCGGAAACTGGCAAATTAATTCCCAGTAATTCTCGGTATTGTTTAATCTTATACTGTAAATAGTTAGTTGAAATCTTTTTTTCTTGAGCCTCGGCATTTTGGCCACGATAGGGAATGAAGGCGTAAGGGGAATTGTCCATCCTGGTCTTTAAATAAGCCTCTAGGCACTCTTTGGCTCTTGGGGTGAGATAGACAAAGCGTTCCTTCTTTCCTTTTCCTAAAACGAAAATACGGCCCTCTGGATCAACTTGGCTTATTTTCATATTAATCAGTTCCGAGATTCTCATCCCAGTAGAGAAGAGGACTTCCAGCATCGCCCTATTTCTTAAGCCGATGGTTTTATCTTTTTCAAGAATTGTTGGTGATTCCAATAATTTTGACATTTCGTCAAGTTCAGCAATTTGAAGCTTCTTCTTGACAGTTTTCAACATTTTAATTGTATCGGGTGAGAGCGGGGAAGGATAGTCCATTTCATTCAAATAACGCAAATAGCTTCTAAGAACAGATAAAACTCGATTAATAGAATATGCACCCAGACGGATTTGAGCATCATAGTGTTGAGCAGTTTTTCGATCCGTAGAGGTTAAAAAAGCTTTGTAGTGTAAAATATTTTTTTTAGATAATTTGGAAAAGCTGATTTGTGAATCTATTAAAAAATCTTCAAAAGTTTTTAGATCTCGTTCGTAGTTATAAAGAGTCTCCGGGGAATAGTTGTTTACTTTTAAATCTAGAAGAAAATCGTCGAATAAAGGTAAAGTTTCGGTCATATTGATGATATGTTAGCTTAATAATATAACTGAGTATAATATCTCTTACACTCAATTATAGCTAAAGAATAAACAATAGTCAAGGTGTTGTGATTATTTTTAATCAGAAGGACTGATTGCAATTTCAAAGCTTTTAGCTTTTGCATAATGCAACTAACGGTAAGACATCATTAATCCCATAATGTTAACTTCTGGAATAAACAATAAAACAATTTTGATAATTACTAAAAACACTCCAATAGTAATTAAACAAAATAGGAAGATTGCGAAACCAAAAATAAATTTGAAAAACCCCTCTGAGTTAAGCATATATTTTAATTATTAGGGTAAGGGCAGGGCTCACTTCCCTGCTTCTTGATTATCAATATAAAAAACTTTATCGCCGTAGCGCAAGTCAAAATATTTAATATTTTTAAAATTATCTTTTAATTTTTCCTGTCTAAGGGCGATTAGTTTGTTTAGTTGTTTGTCTTGGGTTTCTTTAAAGCTAAACAGTAAAAATGGCCCTTCTTTTAGGTTTACTCTGATGCTATCAGTGCTATTTTTATCAATTACAAACTTATCAATTTTTAACCCAGTGCTATTAACCTTTTGGTACAACTCAAACACAAAAGATAAATATTGACGATCTAAACTAATTTGATAGTTATCATCTGGCAAATCTCTTTGATCTTCAATCACCGGTAGTTTACTTCGATCGGAATCAGAAACAGTAATTTCTTTAATCAAGTAACCGTCTTGATCAATGAAGTAAGGTGATTTTTTAGCACTTTCCCAAATAAAAGCACATGGTCTTTCGCTAATATCCAAAATGATTGTGTTTGGTATTTTTTTGCTGATTTTTATTTCGGCAAAGTTATAGTTATTTTGAATTGTTTTTTTTAATTCTTGATCAGAAAAAATAAAAAGATTTTTTTGTTGAAAAATAAATCCTCGCCTGGTTGCGGTTTGTGAAAAAACAAGACTGTCTAGCTGTTGATTGCCGATTCTAGTCACTCCATTAGTTTTAATGTTTTTGATATTAAATAATGGTGAATAAAAAAATAACCAAAACAATATAATTAGTAGGGCAAAAAAAGAGATCATTAGAATTTTTAAACGGCCAGAAATTTTTTCTTTTCTTTTAGCTCTCCGATTATAAAAAGGATTGTCTAACTTTTTTGATAAATAGTCTTTTTTTAGGGATCTTCTTTGTTTTCGAAGTCCAAGCAAATAACTATCTTTAGTTTTATTTTTCTGATAATCCATAGAAGTTATTTTACCACTTCCCTCCTAATCTTGCTATCAAGATGAATTAAAAATTCATAAATAATTAGGTTGGCATTTTTCGCTAAATTTTCCAAAGAATTGTGCTCATTTTTGTTCCAAGAAACTATTTCCACTGGGCTCCCTAGTTGCACTTTTTCATCGCCAATTTGAATACAAGCAAGATTCATGCAAATTTTACCAATAACTGAGGCCCAAAAATTTTTATTTTTGCTAATCACTTTTAATTTCCCTTTATTAGAAAGGCTGCGTGGCAAACCTTCGTGATAGCCGAAAGGAACTACTGCTATTTTTTCTTGATTTTCACTGCGATAAGTTTCGTTATAGGATACGCTATCACCATTAATTAAATCTTGGAAGGCGACAATTTGAGAAACCACTCTTAAGGCAGGTGATAAGGCTTCAGCGCTCTTGTGGTGAGGACTTTCGCTAGGAAATGGATTGTATCCATAAAAAGATAGTCCACAGCGAAAAGCGTTTAATTTTGAATTGTTTAAAGTAAAGGTCCCAGCAGAATTTCCCAGATGAATAAATTTCGGATGAATTTTGTTGGCATTCAGAAGTTCGAGGCAATTCAGGAAGCTTTGTTCTTGTTTTTTGTTTAAATAAGCATCCGTTTCTGCAGAAGCTAAATGAGAGCAAAGTCCGGTAATTTTTACTTTCTTTAAAAAATTTTTATTTCTTTCTAAAAAATCTGGCAAATTTTTAATACCTTCCCTATTCATGCCAGTATTTACAAAGAGGTGGATACTTGGTTTTAAAAAATGATTAGCTAAAAATTTCAAAGTCTGGTCATTATAAACGCAAAACTCAGTTTTCTTTGGTCGACAATAAAGATAAGCCTCAAGAGGCATTTCCCCAATAATTAAAACTTTTCCTTTAAAATAACGATAGGCGATTTGCGCCTCTGGGAATGAATCAACTGCAATCATTTTGGCGTGGCCATTAATTATCTGGCAAACTTCACGTAAGCCATGGCCATAGGCGTTTGACTTTAAGACTGGGATAATTTCTGATTTTGGTTGAAGGTTTTTAAGAAAGCGAAAATTGGCCAATAAGCGGTCAGAAGAAATTTCTATTTTATTTAAAGGTTGATAGTTTGGCTGACGAATTTTTTTTAAAAAAGAAATAATCATAAATAATAATTAATCCAGAGCCTCAGTCTTCCCTTGCCCTCGATTTATTTTATCAAAATCCAGGAAACTTGTCATGCTTTTTAAATTACCACTTAGTTCAGTTTCTGCCTCCAAATCTTTTGCTGAATAAAAAATACTACCTACTAACTCGCAATTTTTCCCCACTTGCTGCGGGGTTGGGGTTAGGGATATTTCCATTCCAGCCGAATAAGAAGATTTTTCTTTTGATAAACTATTTACTTTCCAAATCAAAAGATGACGATCAGGTTGGTAAGAGATATCGCCGGCATTTAAGGTTTTATTTCCAGTAAAAACAACATTATTTGGTAATTTAGCGCTCATTAAAAATTCACCAATTTCATTACCTTGGTTTTCCGCCTTAAAAAATAACCAATAGGTTGTTGGAATTCCAACGATTGGTGGAATTGGGCCAGAGCCCAATTGATCACCCTGAGGACTGTGGTAATAAATTAGGGTTTGCACAACCAAGTTGCTTGGAGTTTTTCTTGGTAATTTTATGATTTCTTCTTTTTTTTCAGGAGTGCTAGTAGAAGCAACTTTTTCTTGATGTTTTGGAACATTTAAGTTTGAATTTGCTGGCTCATAACGATAGACAGCAAAAAGCAAACTGGCCAAGGTAATAATAATTACTAATAAAATTATGTCGATACTTAAATGAAAATACCGTCCACGATAAAATTTTTCATAGCGATTCTTGGAACGATTATGAAGATTTTTTAAGAGATTCATATATTTTTAAAAGTTAATAATACCGGCAAGAATTTCCGCCTTTCCGTCTTTATTTACATCAGAAGCGGAGACACGAACCCCCTTTTTAAAATCATTATCATAAGCATAGAATTGTGATTTTAACTCACCATTTCCATTATAAATTGCTACCTGTGGTCCGCCACCAGGGCCAGCACCCACTACTATTTCGCTAATTCCATCACCATCGATATCAGCAGTAGCAACACTAACACCACCTTTAAAGCCGTCTTCAAAAACCTTGAATTGATTTTTTAATTTTCCGTCGCTACTAAAAATGTTTACTTGCGAATTAAGGCCAGGTCCTGGGGTAGTAACTATTTCTATTTTACCATCATTATCTAAATCAGCAACCGCAACCCTTACCCCTCCCCGAAAGGTTTGATCAAAAGCATAAAATTTACCGAGTTGTTTTCCATTTCGACTAAAAATCTTGACCCAAGGTTCATTGCCTTTTCCGGCGCCAACAATAATTTCTTTTTCAGTATTTTCAAAGATATCACCAGTCGCTAATGTCACATTGTTCAAGTTATTATCAGAATAAGCACGAAAGCTTTTTAGAATTTTTCCTTGACGAGTAATGGTAATTTTTCCGCCAACTGAATTGATTGTTGCTTTTCCGTCGTTGAAATTTGTGATTAGAACCTGAGCCGAGCCAGGAATATAATCAAGGTAAGTAAAATAACCATTTTGAACAGCTTGATTTCGGTCATTTAAAACACGAACAAATTCTCCGTTAGTAAAAGCACTTTCAATAATCTCAGTATTCTTTTTTAGAAGAATAATACCGTCACCGGGTACAAGTTTGACCCAGTTCGTTTTTTCACTGCTATTAACTCCAACGTCTTGAGTACCAGAAATTTTTTCAAAATTTTCTTTTTGAAAGGAATAAGTTTGAGTTTTGTTTGTCGAATTTACTACAGCAATACCATTTTCAAAATCGCGACGCCATAAACCGGCCTGCCAGGAGTTTGAATTTTTGTTTAATAAATTATAAGCAGTATTTTCCGCTTGCCCCAATTTTACATCGTATTCATCATACCACCAAGTCTGACCATGGTTTGTGACGTCATAATCAAAACTATAATATCCGTCAGACATTAAAGCGCTGGTAAGGCCAAAGCGGAATTTGCGGTAATCGTATTGGTTCTTGCTATAAGTATTTAAGGCTGCTAATTTTGGCGCTTTTTGAGCATTTACTGATAAGGAATAAGATTTCATGGCATTAGTCCAACCGCCATTACTAAAAAGGGTTGGAAAATTTTCCAACAAACGACCATTCAAATCTTTTTCAAAACGAGCATCGGCCTGGCCATTAGCAATAATTAAAAAACTGTTGCCAGTTTTGGCGCGGATTTGGGTTAATAAATTTTTTGAACCATTCAACCAGCGAGCGTTTAAATCACCAGCAGAATCTTTTTTTGCATCATTATTTAAATCAATATTTCCTCCATTAAACCAAGAAATTTCTGGCCAAAGATTATCTAAAAAGACGCCATCCCAATAACCGGAGGCTTTGATTCTTTGATTAATAAAATTTGCGAGATAAGTATTCCAAGAGTCGGAGCTAGTGTCACTACCATTAAGCATCAAGGTTCCCGACCAAAAAGAAAGCTTATTGCCATTTTGGTCTTTGAGCCAGTAGCTTTCTTTAATTTCTGATCGAAGTTCGGCACGCATTGGTGCATAACCAGAATTAACATACTCTAAGATTTCCTCAGAAGTAAGGTAGGCAACAATTTTAATTTTTGGGTTCAGTTCCCTGATTTTTGTCAGCTGGGCCGGGCTGGTTTCCTGGTTTTCCATATCTAAAATCAGAAAATCCCATTTGGCAAGCTCCTCTGCTTCAGCATCGCTAATTTCGTATTTTAAATAATAATTAGCAATTTTTGGTGTCCCTGGCTCAGTTGCGGCCAATGCAAACAACGGCTGAAAGCCGATTAAAAGGGTTAGTATGGTAAAAATCGCGATTTTTATGGTCTTTTTTGGCATAAATTTGCTAATATTTCAACTTAAGATTCTAACACAAAGTTTTGTTGATGTCAAGAAAAAGATTGACTTTAATGTTGACAATTTTTAGTTTGTTTGATAATTTTTAAAGCTAAGTTAGTTCTTTCACAAGCAAGAAGATATTTAATTAACTATAAAGTTCAATCAAAAAAATGGTGAATTTTTAGTTAATTAAATATTAATCTTATAAAAAAAATCATGAAAAAAACAACAAATCTATTTAGAAAATGGTTTCTTTCTTTTTCGAAACATCCAATTATTCATACACTATTAATTGGTTTGTTGGTGACAGTTTTTGCTCTTTTATTTCAAGTTACTTTGAAGACATTTATTTTCGTACTCTTTGTTATTTTAGGGCACCAAGTTTTGGTCTATTATTTAATATTTTATAAAATAATTAGACCGCTCCAAAAAAGTGAGGAGCAGTTTAGATTTATCATGAATCCCGAAGTATCAATTATTGAAAGACCAATATGGCAAAATACGCATAGATACGAAGCGCAATTTATTGGTCGAGGGCTTTGGAGTCGGTCTTTCAAAATTACAGAACTAGAAGTAACTATTCCCTTCACAATAATAATGGAGCCATCCACTAATCGGATTTCTCAAATTGCTTCAATAAAGAAAATTTTAGCCGATGAAGATTTATACGAAGAATTTATTCAGAAAAATGAAAGAGAAACATTAATTAGCACTAGACCAGATCGGTTTGCTAATTGGTTAGTGGAAAAAGCCAAGCGCAGAAATAAAGAAAAAATAGGCCTAGCTTGTTTGTCGTATTTTGAAGGAAAATTGTCTGATCAGCTTCTCCGGGAGAAAATTTTTCTAAGCTTAAATGTAGAAAAATATTCCTTGCCCCATTTAAAAGTAGTGGAAGTGGTTTTTGATGATAACATTTCAATCAGGCATAGTTTTCGCTTGTAACACAAAAGGTAAACCGTTGGATCAACAACGGTTTTTTTTATTGACAAAAAATGTTTATTTTGTTAGTTTATTAAACTAAGCCGTTTAGACTTAGTTCAATTAATCTTTAAAAACTTAAAAAAAAACTTAAAACATGAAAAAACAGAAAATCAAGGAAGCTATTTCTTTATTCTGCAAAAACCCTAAAAAAAGTTGGTTTTTGTTCTTTACTGCTCATCCAGTTTGGTATTCTTTCGTAGTAAACGTGATCGCAGCGGTGACTTTCGTTGTCCTAAACTTTTTAAATATTATACCTACGGTGTTAGTCTGGGATTTGGTAATATTATTTTTTTCTATATCCGTAATTCACTGCGCCTATGCGTATTACATAATTAAGAAATATATTACTAGGCCAGTAACTCGAGATTTATTTTATAAAGTAAAAGAAACTGATCCTTTTATTGTGCTAAAATGTGGAGAAGATTTAAAAATCATTGATAAACCATATTGGTCAAAAGGACTAACTTGTTATATGCACTTAGAAAAAAGTGGATATTATAGTCATGAATTCACTTCATCGCTGTATGGTCCTGGCCTAAAATTCCCAGTAACAGTGACCTTTAAAATTGGTCTCACTTTCGATAACTACAGCCATTACAGCCTAGAGATAGCAAAAATATTATTCGATAAAGAATCGAATAAAAAAGCAAATGTTTCTTTCACTTTCTCTGTTAAAGATTTTCTGTCTAAAAAGATAGGAAAGATAGAAAAAGAAAAGAAAGCAGAAATGATTGAACTTGCGAAATCTTTTGTTGACCAAAAAATTTCTGAGTCAGATTTTAATAAAGAATTTGCCAATATCATGAGCCTAAAAAAAGAATTGCTACCAGCAATGTCTCATGTAACTATAACATTTGAAAAGGAGATCGCAATAGACAAAAGTCAGGCATTTCTTGTTTCCTAAATAAAACAAAAGCCCCCTTAATCAGGAGGCTTTTTTAAAATATTTGCTTTTTATTTTTTCTTTAATTCCCAAAGATCTTCTGGTAAATACTTACGAAGGGCTACTGGCACCTTTACTGTTCCCTCGGAGGTCTGAAATTGCTCTAGGATGGCTGGAAACAAGCGACTGGTGGCCAAGCCGGAGCCATTTAAAGTATGAACAAATTCATTTTTTCCATTCGAATTTTTAAAACGAATGTTGGAACGACGAGCTTGATAATCTAAGGCGTTAGAAACCGAACTAACTTCTTTATAAATCTCCATGCTAGGAATCCAAACTTCTAAATCAACCGTTTTAGCCATTGCCGATGAACAATCTCCGGCTGCTAATTTACTAATTTGGAAATGCAAACCAAGCCCCTCAATCATTTCTTTAGCCGAAGTAAGTATCTCTTCGAAAGCTAACCAAGAATCTTCTGGTTTAGTGAATTGAAACATTTCCATTTTGTTAAATTGATGACCACGAATCATCCCCCGTTCTTCTTTGCGATAAGAACCAGCTTCTCTCCGAAAACAAGCCGAATAAGCATAATATTTCAAAGGTAATTCTTCGGTTGGTAGAATTTCATCTCGATGATAATTGTTCAACATCATCTCTGAGGTTGCATTAAGACAAAGACCATCTTCCGTCCAGAATAAATCTTCTCGAAATTTTGGTAAATGACCAGAAGCGTAAGCAGATGATTCGTTAAGTAAATACGGCGGAAGGATAAAACGGTAATTTCTTTGATTATGATGTTCAGTAAAATAATTTAATAAAGCCCATTCCAATTGAGCTCCAGCTCCTTTATAAATCCAAAAACCAGCACCAGACATCTTAGCAGCCCTTGGATAATCGATTAAACCTAAATCAGTTGCCAACTCCACATGGTCTTTTGGAGTAAAGTCAAAACTTGGCTTTTCGCCAAAAGTGTAAATTGCTTGATTATTTTCCTTCCCTCCAGACAAAACATCATCAGCTGGCAAGTTCGGCAAAGCGGAGATGGCTTCTTTTAACTCTAGTTCAACCTTATTCAATTCATCTTCTTCTGTTTTAATTTCTTCACCCAAAACTTTCATTTTGATGATAATTTCTTCAGTAGGCTTGGCTTTTGAGGAGCGATTTCTTTCGCCTTTTTTTTCTTCAAGCACCAAAAGAAGCGACCGACGTTGATTGTCGAGATTAATAATTTTCTGGAGATCAAGGTCTTCAGGAGACATTCTCTTTAATAAAGCGGTTTGAACTTTTTCAGTTTCTTCTCTGATTAATTTTAAATCTAACATATTTTTAACTTATTATTTCACCACCAAAACTCTGAAGAAAGTTATTGATAAATGAATTTCCTTCTGGATTTTTAACTTCTACTTTTTTTTCTTCTTCTTTTTCTGAGGTATCACGAGGAGTGATAACTAAGCTATCATCAAGACGAACTTTAATTTTTAGTTTGGCGCCATAAACCTCCTGGAGTGTTTTTTCAATTAAATCTCGGATTTCAGCTTGATTAACCCGATCACTATGCAATTTATATTTAAAGCCGAGGGTTAAAATACCATCACTAATTCCTTCTGGTTTTGAATTTTGCATTACGAAAGATAAGGAATGGTTAAGATGCTTGATTTTAATGAGAAATTCTACCCATTTTTTTTCTAATTCATTATTAGTAACTGAATTGCCTTCTTTTAGTTCAATTTTATCAAGGTTCTCCGCAGGAACAATTTCTGTTTTTTTCTCTATTTTTGGTGATGAGGCGATTATTTCAGGGTTGGGATAATTAGTTTTCAAGACTACTTCTTTTTGTTCACCAAGGCATAGTTCAATAATTGCTAGCTCTAGCGGCAATTGAATGATTGCGGCATTTTTTTGTTCTCCGGCCAAAGAATTAAATCTAAGAGCAAAACGAATAAGGCTTTCCAAGCTTAATTTTTCTTGAAGTTCATTAATTTTTAATTCCAAATTTTCACCAAAATCCAAACCAACGTTCTCTGCTAAACCTGGGCTAACTTTGTTTAATAAAATTTTACGTACCAACTCAACTAAATCTGAAATAAAATTTTTAATATTTACACCACTATCCAAAAAATTATTAACTAAGCGAAGTGCTTGGGCGCTATCTTTTTTGGAAAGACATTCTAACAGCTCAATTATTTCTCGATTATTATTTTTTGGTAAGATCAGGGCAGCTTTTTCTGAATCAATCTTTTTGCCACTAATTGCAATAATTTGACCCAATAAACTTTCAGCATCACGCAAATGACCACCTGAATTTTGAGCAATTGCAGTTAATACTGATTCGTCAGCCTCAACGCCTTCTTTGGCAATGATTCTTTTTAATTTTTCAACTGTGTCCGCTAAGCTGATTCTCTTAAAATCAAATCGTTCGCAACGAGAAATAATGGTCAGTGGAACTTTATGGATTTCAGTTGTGCAAAGGATAAATAGAATATGTGCCGGTGGCTCTTCCATTATTTTAAGGAGAGCGTTCCAGGCAGCCGTAGAAAGCATATGGACTTCGTCAATAATAAATACTTTATACTTATGGCCATTTGGTGCTAGGTGAGCAGAAGCAATGATATTTTCACGCACATGATCAACGCCAGTATTAGAAGCTGCATCAATTTCTAAAAGATCTAAGTTTTTACCTTCCTGAGAACTAACACAGGAAGGACAATGATTACAAGGTTCCGCTTCCCCGTCTTTTCTTTCTTCACAATTTGCGGCTTTTGCAATAATTCGAGCCAAAGTAGTTTTTCCAACCGCTCTTGGACCACAAAAAAGATAAGCACCCGCCAAACGATTAGCAGCTAACTCATTCTTAATGGTTATTTTAATATGATTCTGGCCAAATACCTGAGAAAAGTCTTGTGGCCGATAATCGCGGTATAAAGTAGACATAGGACTTTATTTTAAACTATCAAAGCTCTCCTGGCAATCTCTGCTTCCACAATACTGCGATCTTGACCATATTTCAAACGAGAAAGAGCTCGAATCTTATCGCAAATTTCAGGTCTTTCGGTGCCAAAAATTGGCCAAATTGGCTGCAAAGAAAATGGTCGGAGCGCAGCATTATCAGCTAGTAATTTCAGATAAGCAGTCCCTTTTGGAACATTTACCAAATCAAACTCATTAAAAACTGGTCCAAATTCTTTAATTAAAAATTCAGCATCTTCGGCGCCAACTTTAAAAGCAATCATTGTGCCAACGTTTCCAAAAACAGCGTCTTTAATTTCTGTATTATTATTTTTGCTTAATTGTCCAATATATTGATGGGCGATAATCAAACCAAGCCCATATTTTCTCGCTTCTGAAAGAATTTGGCAAATTGAATTAGTGGTAAAATTTTGAAACTCATCAATGTATAAAAAGAAATTTTTGCGATCTTTTTGTTCCATATCCGTACGAGATAAGGCGGCCATTAAAATTTTTCCAACAATGATCATTCCTAAAAGATAAGTGTTAATCTCACCAATAACCCCCTTTGGAATATCAACCAAAATAATTTTTTGGCTATCCATGGCATTACGAAAATTAAAAGAACTATTTTGTTGACCAATAATTGGACGCATCATGTCATTGGAAACAAAAGGGGTTAGTTTGGAGGTAATATATGGGACAATATTTGCCAAAGCAGCATCACCACCAGCTTTTTCAGCTTCTTTGCGCCAAAAATCAACGACAGTAGCATTTTTACATCTCGCTAGTTTCATTTTTCTAAAATTCTCATCAGCTAAGACTTTCGGAATTTCTAGAAGAGTTGAACCAGTTTCTGGGTCATCCATAATCAAAAGGAGGGCATTTCTCATGTACTGTTCAAACATTGGACCACCGGTAGCCTTTAGATCATATAATTTATCAAAGATACCAATCATTTCGTTAATCACGAAAGTTTTTTGTTCAGGATAACGAGGGTCATATTCTAGAAGGTTGAGAGCAAATGGTCTTTGCATGTCAGCAGGAGAAAACACAATAACATCCTCAGCTCTCTCAAGAGGGATTCGAGCTAAAACATCGGTAATTAAATCACCGTGAGGATCAAAAACACAAACTCCTTTGCCATTTTCGATATCTTGAACAATCATATCTGTTTGTAAAACAGATTTACCAACACCA
>CAINDR010000053.1 GCA_903847415.1 Candidatus Falkowiibacteriota bacterium | reverse complement strand
ATGGATAATAAATATTTGAGGCTTTTTCTTTTTAACCATACACTTAATAATTAATATCTATTTACAATTTACGGAGAGAGTGAAATTCGATCACTATTTTTAAGTAAATTGGAGCTATTATCTTTTATTCTGCTCCTTCTTTCGCCACTCATTAATTAATTTGTGGTTTCCTTCAAGTAAAACTCTCGGAACAGGAAAGCTTTTTTTGCCAACTTTAAAAATCTCAGGCCTGGTGTATTGCGGATATTCCATTACCCCTTCCTCACTATGAGACTCTTCAATAGCGCTATCGTCGTTTCCCAGAACGCCGGGAAGTAAGCGGGAAATAGAATCAATCATCACGGCCGCCCCAAGTTCTCCGCCGGTTAAGACGTAATCACCAATAGAAATTTCTTCATCAATAAATTCTTTAATTCGAGCATCAACCCCCTCATAGCGACCACAAATTATAATTGTCTCATCTAGTTTTGTGTACTCTTTTGCCTTTTTTTGGGTCCAGGTTGTTCCACTGGCCGCCATTAGGACAATCTTCCGCTTCTTGCTATTACCACCTTTTTTGATGGCTTGCAGCGCTTTGTAGAGAGGTTCAATTTTCATCAACATTCCTGCTCCACCGCCATAAGGTGTATCATCAACAGTTTTGTGATTATCAGTAGTCCAATCGCGTAGATTATAGTTTTCAATGCCAATTATTTTTTTATCACAAGCACGTTTAATAATGCTCTCATTGTAGTAAGAACTTAGAATTTCCGGGAAGATGGTGATTATTTTGAATTTTTTCATATATCTTTATTATAAACAAAAAACCCGGCATTAGAAAGCGCGGGTTTTTTGATTTTTTCTAAGTTTTAATTTAGATGTTCAAATCATCGATAGCAGAAGTATCAATTTCTGGAATCTGATTAACTGGAGCATCGGTGCGAGGAGCGTTGTTGTATTCGCGCTCAACTTTCACGTGTTTTCCACCCTCAGGATCATAGATCTTTAGGTTAACACGGGAGTTATTCTTAGCACCAACAATCTTCAAGAGAGTGCGGATGGCCTGAGCAGTCTGACCACGGCGGCCAATGACATAGCCCATATCGGCTGGATCGATTTTTAAGGTTAACAGAACGCCCATTTCATCAACGGTGCGATCGACGACGACTGCATCAGGAACACTGACGATGGACTTCACGATCATTTCCAAAAACTGTTTGTCTTTTTCCATAGTGGTTTTTGTCGGTTCTGGGAATTGGAATTTCTACCAATTTTTTAGAACTTATACTTTTTATAAATCACAGCCAAATGGCTTTGATGATATTATAGCAGAAAGGCTATTTTTGTCAATTTTTGTTTAAGATTAGTTAAAAACTATTCTTTAACTTCTTCAGCTTCTGGAGCAGTTTCAGCAGCAACTTCTTCTTTTGCTTCTTCAACTGGTTTTGCTTCAGCAGCCTTTCTTTTACCTTCTTTTGCGGTTAATTGAGTCTTTCTTTTTTCGCTAGTTTCACCTTTTTTAGAGGCTTTTACCTTTGAACCCTCAATCATTTCCTTGGCAATAAGCAAGTTATTAACGGAAGGAGTCATTTGAGCGCCGCGATCTAGCCAGTATTGGATTCGTTCCTTTTTGGCTTGTAAAACTTTAGCGTATTGGTTGTAAGAACCTAAGATTTCCAAAACATCACCATATGGATCACGTCCTTTTTCGGCGATAATTAGGCGAAAAACTTTTTTGTTGGTTTTACCTACTTTTGCAAGTTTGATGGTTAACATAATTTTCTGATAATTTTAGTGAATTTACTAAAAAATATTAGCTTATCCGTGAGTAAAAGTCAAGAATTAGACACGTGGTCTAAAAGGTGGTCGAGGAGCGCCTGCTCCACCATCACGTCTTGGTCCGCGGTCGCGAGGAGCGAATCCGCCCCCAGCACCAGTTGATTTTCCTTTTTCATCTTTCCATAAAGGTAAATTGTCATCAAGACCCTTCATGGTTAAGTTAATTCGGCCTTGATCATCAATTTCGCGAATTTTTACGGTCACGATATCGCCGATGTTTAAAAGGTTTTCTGGTTTATCAAGACGATAAGGGGCGAGCTCGCTAACGTGAGCCATGCCATCTTGGTTTTGGTTTAGCTGAATAAAAGCGCCAAAATCAAGCATGCGAACCACTTTTCCTTTGATAATTTCACCAACTGCGTATTCGTGAACGATTTCTTTGATCTGATTTACACCTTTTTCAACCATTGCTGAATCGGTGCCGCAAACCATAACCAAGCCGTCATCATCAATATCAATGCTGATATTTCCACCACAATCTTCAATGATACCATTAATAATTTTGCCGCCAGGACCAATAATCGAACCAATTTTAGCTGGGTCAATATTTAAACTGATAATCCGTGGAGCATATTTAGATAATTCAGCGCGAGGAGCAGCAATTGCTGCCTTTGAAACTTCTAAAATCTTATTCAAAGCTTCACGACCTTGGGTTAAGGTTTTTTTAATGATTTCACTAGTTAAGCCGTCGGTCTTTGTATCTAATTGAATAGCGGTTAAACCACTGTCAGTGCCAGTAATTTTGAAATCCATTCCACCATTGCCGTCTTCAAGATCCTGAATATCGGTTAATACTTCCCATTTACTCATATCTTTATTAGAAGCAAGTCCCATCGCAATTCCAACTACCGCTTTTTTAATTGGGACACCAGCATCCATTAAGGCAAGGGATGAAGCACAAGTAGAAGCCATGGAAGAGGAACCATTGGAACCAAGGGTTTCACTAACGACACGGATAGTATAAGGGAAATCTACTTTTTCTGGTAAAACTGGAAGCAAAGCTTTTTCAGCAAGAGCACCATGGCCAATTTCGCGACGACCAGTACCACGAAGAGGGGAAACTTCACCAACAGAATATGGTGGGAAGTTATAGTGGTGCATATAACGTTTTTTGCTTTGACCATCTAAACCTTCGAGAGATTGTTCAAGACCAGGGGCACCAAGAGTAACGATTGACATTACCTGGGTTTCGCCACGTGAGAACAAACTGGTTCCGTGATCGCGAGGAATGATTTGAACTTCAGCAGAGAGATCTCTGATTTCATTTAAAGCACGCCCATCAACACGACGTTTGTCGTTAACGATTGCCGAAGTAACTGCTTCATCAACCATTGATTCTACTAATTTTTTAATGACGTAAGCTCGTTGATCTTTTTCGTAACCACGCTCAAAAAGAAATTCGTCCAATTGTTGTTTAATTGAAACAATAGCGCCTTTTCTTTCGCCCTTGGTAGTATAGAATTCTTTGTTAAATAAAGTTTTATTAATATTTTCTTTTAACCATTCTTCGCCGATAACTAGCAATTCTTTTTTAGCAGCTTCTTTTTCAAGTTCAGCTTCACTCTTTAAAACTTTCTTTTCAGCTTTTACTTTTTTTGGTAAAGCAGCCTGCATCTTTTTGATTAATTCAATTGCTGGTTGCATTGCTTTCTGTCCACCAATAATCGCTTCGTAAATCAAGTCTTCTGGGATTTCTTTACCACCAGCTTCAATCATAATTGATTTATGTTCAGTGCCAGAAACAATTAGATCTAAAGTGCTGTTAATTTGTTGTTCCATTGTTGGGTTGTAGACTAATTGTCCGTCGATCAAGCCAACGCGAACACCACCAAGAGGACCCTTCCAATCAATGCCGGAAATTGCCAAAACAGCGGAAGCAGCGATTAAGGCGGTGACATCATAGTCATTAACCAAGTCATAAGACATAACAGAGGTAATCACTTGAATATCACGCCGATCTTCCTGGTTGAATAATGGGCGAATTGAACGATCAATCATGCGACCAGTCAAAACAGCATCATCAGTTGGACGACCTTCACGTTTCAACCAACGAGAACCTTTAATGATTCCAGCGGCATAAAGTTTTTCTTCAAATTCCACCATAAGTGGGAAGAATTCGATGCCATCTCTTTCTGTTTTGGATTGGACGACATTAGCCATCACGACGGTTTCGCCGTATTGCACTAAAACCGAAGCATCAGCCTGGAGGGCGAGTTTTCCGGTTTTAATGGTGAGAGTGCGGCCAAGCCACTCTCCTGAGAAGATTTTCTCTTCCATAGATTTGTGTGAGTCTGGCCAGTAAATTTGAGAACTGTAAAAAATTACAGTGCTAACTATCTAGTGGCCAGACTTTTAATTAATTTTTTTATTTATCTTTTGTGTTTGTTTTTAGCGGCTATCTTGGAATAAGGACTGCGGAGTAAATATTTTGGGTCATTGCCAAGATCAACAAAATCATCAACCTCTTCGATTAAACGTGATGAGGTTGTTTTTCGAAAAGCCATTACTTCGACTAGACAACCTTTGTTGTGTTGTAAATAAGAAACAAGGGGCAAATAATCTCCATCACCAGAAACAATAATAATTACATCTAATTTTTCTGATAATTTAACAGCATCGATTGCTAGTCCGACGTCCCAGTCGGCTTTTTTGGATCCATCGGGGAAGATTTGTAAGTCTTTCATGCGGACTTCAAAACCTTGTTGGACAAGAGCTTCAAAAAAAGGAGTTTCTTCTTCGTTTTCGGTCCGAATAGCATAAGCAGTGGCCCGGATAAGTTTCCGACCGGCCACTGCTGTGCTGAGGATCTCCTTAAAGTTGGCTTTCTTACCGTATAAGTTCTTAGCAGAATGATAGATGTTTGAGATATCTACTAAGACGCCGATTCTTTGTTCAGGATGTTTGATCATATATTTTTTTAGACTTCCGGAACGATTTCTTCCGGAACAATTTCTTCAGTTTCATCCGCAACGACATATTTTCTTTCCTTGGCTTTTGCTTCTTCTTCTTCAGCAATCAATTTGGTAGCAATTTTTAATTTTAGTTTAATCGCTAATTCTTGGAAGGCGGCAGCATTTTCTTTCTGTAAATACTTTAATAATTTTCGTCTTTCGCCAACTTTCTTCAATAAGCCTCGTCGGGAAGAGAAATCATGTTTGTGCATTTTCAAGTGGTCAGTCAATTGTTTGATTTCTTCAGTTAAAATAGCAATTTGAACTTGAGGAGAACCAGTATCGGTGTCGTGAGTACGGAATTTTTTAATTAATTTTTCTTTGTCTTTCTTGGTCATCATAAATTTCTTCGCCTAAACCAAGGAATAATCCCTAAGACGGGGGTTATTTCCGAGAAAAGGTGCAATTTAGTTTTTTTATAATTATTTGCTT
>CAINDR010000052.1 GCA_903847415.1 Candidatus Falkowiibacteriota bacterium | reverse complement strand
TTAATGATTCTGCAAAACCATCTTTCAGGGTGACTGAAACATCATTAATAACATAGGTTTCATCTTTTGAACCTAACTGCCCGCCAGATTGTAGGTAGATATCATTGTTTGTAAAATTAAACCGATAAATACCAGCAATAATAATCAGTAAGACAACAGCAAAAATTGTGGTTACAGCAATAATTAAGATTTTTTTCATAACTTTAAATTTAAATAATCATTTATCATTCTCAAAAAAAGAAAAACGGATTAAATTAATTATATATTTAAATAATACTCTTAAGCTAATCAAATAGATAGACAAAAAAATGAGACAACTGTCTCATTTTAATCGAATTAATTTCCTTTATATTTTTTGCGAAAATCTTCTTGGTCACCGAATCGGGCAAAATCTTGCTTTACTTGATCCTCTTGAACCTTAAATCCTGGTTTATTTTCGTGCATCACCCCACACCAATACTTTTCGGTGCGACCGGCAATTTCTTTTAAATAGCGAAGAACACCGTTGGCATAGCCACAGTACATACAAGCTATTTTTTCAAAGTAATTTAGATAAGCTAATTTATTGCGATCAAAGATTAAAATATAATCCGAACGTTTTACTTTTTCAATCTGATAAATTGGAAAACAAATTGTTTGATATAAAACAACAAAAAGATCAACCAGAATAATAAACGGTAGTGGCAACCAAATAAAAGGAGCGGATAACGTGTGAAGCCAAAGTCTTTTGGTTCGATATTTTCGATAATTCATAGAATTCGATTGTAGCAAGGAGCTGGATAAATAGCAAAAAAAATTAGATTCTTGAATTCAAATGCCTCACTGCCTTTAAAACTAAAGAGCGAGGAATAATCTTCACTATCAAAACCAACAACTTATTCAAAACTCCTGGAACCACTACTCGACGACCCTTTTCAAAACCACGATAAGCACTTTTGGCAACAAAAGAAGGTTTTAGACTAGCAAAAGCGGTTGTATCTGCCACTTTTTCTCTCCCAGACCTAGAGACTTTCCAAAAATTAGTATCAATCGGCCCAGGACAAACTGAAGTAACAGTAATTTTCTGCTTCACCAATTCTTCTGATAAAGCTTCCGAAAAGGACGAAACAAAAGCTTTCGTTGCATAATAAACACTCATCCCTGGCCCAGGTTGAAAAGCGGCCATTGAGGAAATATTTAAAATTTTTGCACCAACACTAGCTTGTTGAAGAAAGTGATAAGTAATACTAGTTAAAGCTCGAATGTTTAAATCAATAATTTCTAATTGCTGATTGCCATCTAAATTAATAAAATCTCCCAATAAGCCAAATCCAGCATTATTAACCAAAATATCAACCTGGATTCCCCGCTCTTTTAATCTTGGAAAAATGCTGCTTACCGCCTGATAATCGGTCAAATCAGCGGAAATAATCTCCACATCTACTTGATATTTTTGCTTTAATTCTTTTTGAGCACTTTCTAAATTCTCCACATTTCGACCAACCAGAATCAAAGAATAGTTATCAAGAGCAAATAGCTTGGCAATTTCAAAACCCAAGCCACTTCCACCACCAGTAATTAAAACAATCGGATTATTCATAAAAAATCATGAGAGTAATTAAAAAATTAATTGAACAAATTTTAGTTAAGGTCTTTGGAGTAATTAGCAATCAAAAGTAATTTTTTTTCTTTGTTCATCTTCTTAACTCTTGCCTCTTCAATTGAAGCGAGAGAACGATTCGGAAATTTTTGCTGATAAACCAATTCAACTGGTCGATGAGCAGCGGTATATTTTGCGCCCTTCGTTCCACTTTGATGCTCAAGAAGACGACGACTCAAATCAGTAGTAATCCCGGTATAAAGTGTGTTGCCACGACATTTTAAAATATAAAGATAATAATTAGTCATCCTAGATATTTTACGACAATTTAGCAAAAAAATCAAAAATTTTTCTTAAATAATTTTCTCATATGAAAAGAAAAAAGCCATTAAATCCTTAGATTCAATGGCTCAAAAATAGTAATTACCTCAAAAAGGTAGAGGATAAATTTTTTTGCTGGATACTTAGATATTTCAGTTCTCCAAAAATTTACCATGCCTTCTTAAGCCTATCGTTGTTGAATTAGGCTCAATTTCCTGTTCGCTCGCCACTACTAAGAAAAATTGAAATTAATTACTACTAGCTGAATAGTAAAGAAACAATTGATAATTGTCAATTAAGATTTTAGAAATCAGCCGCTACTGATTAATCCGAAATACTGGCACTTTAATTCCCTTCTGGTTGGCTGTTCTTTGCTTCTCAAGAAATTTTTTAAACTTTAGATTTACCAAGCTCAAGTTTTGCACCTTCCCCTTATTTTGAAACTCGGGATCAGTATAGCGAAATTTCTTATGAATAATTTCACTCTTCCGAGAAAGTGGTAATTTTTTATTTTTTAAAATTTCTAAGACAGCCAATATTTCCGGATTTTTTGTTTTTAGTAATTTGCGAATGACATACTGATCATCCTTTAAAAAATCGGAAAACTTAATTGTCCCCTCCAAAATAGCTAGCTTTAAAACACCGGAAAATAACTTAAATCTGGAAACCGCTTCGAAACCACCCCAATGCTCATTTTGTAACTTTAAAAAATTCGTTGCAAAAGTTAGAGCAGATTTTTCATCTGCAAAGACAATTTTGTTATTAAAATTTACTAAATTTTTAAATAAGCTCTTCGCCAAATTAACCGGAAATTCTCTCAAAGCATAATCTACTCGGTCAGCACATAAATTTGGGATATCTCTTTCTAATAATTTAAAATTGTGATAATCCGCAATCCGCTCCGGATGATAATGATGTTTTTGTAAAATGACCTTAATTTCCCCGGAAGTAACAAGATCTTTGTGTTGATTATCTTGATAGGTTTCATCGAGACTTTCATTATAGGTCTCGCTCACCACCCAATCAATGACATGAGAAAAAGCAGAGTGAGAAATATCATGCAATAGGCCAGCAACTTGCTCCTCTGTTGATCCCCCAAGCGCTTTAATCAAAATCATTACACCAAGCGAATGATCATAGCGACTAAAATTCTTAATTGGGTAATATTCATCAGGAATACCAAATTGACTAATTTTTTTCAAACGCAATACTGATTTAGCTTTTAACAAATCAATAAGTACTGGCTCAGTAATTAGATGGCTTCCGTATATTTTGTCTTTGATTATCATTTTTTGTAACATAACTTAAATTCTAAAAATATTATAATTCATCTTTTAGTTTTAGTTTTTTGATTTTTGGTGCTGGCAGATTATCAGCGGTGATACGAATTAACTCAGACAACCAATCAGAATCATCCCATTGATCTTCATCAATTAGCATGGAAGCTTTTGCCCCTTTATAAGCATAACCCTCTTGATAATTGCTACCAATAAATTTTTTACCTTGATCAGTGATTTTTACAAATAGTCTATTATCGCAAATTAAAGC
>CAINDR010000051.1 GCA_903847415.1 Candidatus Falkowiibacteriota bacterium | reverse complement strand
ATAAAAAAGTTTTTTAATTTTTTCTTGATCAACAATTCCACCTCTTCGCAAACAAGAGGATAAATCATCCTCCATTACTTTCGACATTAAAGAGGCGGTTGCTGATTTGATTGCTTTTAATTGGATCAACAATTTTAAGCAATCGTGATCTTCCTTGGAAACAACCACTCTTTTAATTGCCTCTAATTGACCGATAATATTATTAATTCTCTGTTCAATTGTTTTCATATCTCCAATTATAGCACACCCCCAGGGGGTGTCAAGAGAATGACTTTATTTTTTTAGATAAACAAAATAATTATGAAAATCGCTCTTAAAATCTATAATCTCTAAGTCAGCCTTTTTGATTATTTTTTTTAATTCACTAGCGCTAAAGGCGTGATAATATCTTTGAGTTATTTTTGGATATTTTTTTTGATCACCCCAATGAAAAATTGCATCACCAAAATCTAAATTGGAAAGAAAAAATATTTTACGTAAAAAATTTAATCTTTTTGCTCTTAAAAATTTTTTATTTTTAATTGGTCGCCAAACACTAATAATTAGACGACCATTTGGCTTCATTTTTTCAGCAAGTTTTCTTAAAGCCTGTAGCCTTAAGTCTTCCCCTGGTAAATGATGCAAAGCAGCAATACAAAAGACCCAATCAAAATAATTATTTTCCACTTTATCAAGAAGCAATAAGTCGTCAACTTGAAAATTTTTTCCTGGATAATTTTTTTTAGCACAAGCAATTAATTCTATACTATTATCAACTCCAAAATATTCAATATTTTTATCCTGAAAATCATCTAATAGTCTGCCACTACCACAAGCCGCATCAAGTAAGCGGTCACCTGTTTGAACGTCTTGAGAAATTTTAAATAATTCGGGCCAAAACATTTTTTTTCTTGTTTGACTAAAATCAAAAGCAATCTCATTATAATGAGTTTTTACTAATTCTAAAATTGTTTCTTGAGTCTCCTTTTTCATATTGAAGAAAGATATTCGCGTTGACGATGATCAGTTGATTTGTTTTTCTCTGCTCTTTTTGGATTTAAACAATTATCACAAACTCCACATGGCCTGGCATCTTCATCTCCAAAATATTTAAGAATAAACTCGCTACGACAGGATTCGCCAAAAACATAATTTTCCATTTCATCGAGCTTTTCATAAGCCCTCTCTAATTTTTCTCGCAAAGCACGAAAATTTATTTCCAAATCTTCAGGAGCGACCCGTTTCAAAACTCTAATTTCTGTCCCTCGAAAAGGTGGTTCATATTCAGCCAAGTCCGCTTCTCTGAGTGTTTTGATTAATCTTTGAACCCCCTCTTTTTTTTCACCGATGATATTTGCAATTTCTTCTGGATTAAAATTCCAACCCTTTCTGAGATCTTCGGAAAATCGCTCTTCTAATTTGTCTAAAATAATTATCTGTTTTTTTGCCCGTTTACCAATTGCTCCAGATAGGGTTTCAAAATTCGCTTTAAACTTTAAAAAAGCATTGGAAGTTTTTTCATTGGGGCGAGATAAATATCCTTCTCGTTCTAAAATTTTCAAAGCAGTGCCGATTGCCATTTCTGGTAAGCTTTCTGAGATTTTTTTCCCAAGCTCAGCATAGGTAACCAAAATTGATTCCTTACCAAGACTTCTTTGATGATCATCTTCGGTTAATAGCACCTGATACAATTCTAAAATAGCATTCGCTGGAGGATTATCTCCCTTAATAAAAAATTCTCTTAAAAATCGATCTTTTGGTGAATATAGCAACAAACAAAAACTTTGTTCTCCATCACGACCAGCTCTACCAGCTTCCTGATAATAAGCTTCAATTGTTCCTGGTATGTCATGATGAATAACAAAACGAATATCTTTTTTATTAATTCCCAAACCAAAAGCATTAGTCGCCACAACAACCTGTGCCCCACCAGACATAAATTTTTCTTGCACCCAATGTCGACTATCTGTATCCATGCCGGCGTGATAAACAACCGCTTCAACCCCATTGTCTAACAATAGATTTACTAAGTCATCGGCTTTTGATCTTGTTCCCACATAAACAATTCCACATGCTCCGTTAAAACCCTTTACTGCTTCGCTGATAATCTCCATTTTATTAGAGTCGCTGCTTTTTACAACTCCAAACTGAAGATTTGGTCTAGAAAACCCAGTCACAACTCGCTCGGGATTTTTTAATCCTAATTGTTTAATAATATCGTCTCGCACCTCTGGAGTAGCAGTTGCAGTCAAGGCAACACAAGGTGGGTTACCACAAAATTTAATTGCCTCTCTTAATCGCAAATAACTTGGTCGAAAATCGTGACCCCACTGACTAACACAATGAGCCTCATCAACAGCAAATAAAGAAACCTTTAAACCACTCAGACTTTCAAGAAAATTTTTATTGTAAAAACGTTCCGGAGCAATATAAATAATTTTATAATAACCGTTACGAATTTCTTCTAAACGCTTTGTCGTTTCAGTAATTGAAGTAGAAGAATTAATAAAAGTGGAAGGAATACCAATTTTTTCCAAAGAATCCACTTGGTCTTTCATCAAAGCAATCAACGGAGAAATGACTAATGTAATTCCTTCAAAAATTAAAGCTGGCAATTGATAAATCAAAGATTTTCCACCACCAGTTGGTAAAACCACAAGAGTATCCTGACCTTTTAAAACGGATTCAATCGCTGACTCTTGCCCGCGACGAAAACTACTATAGCCATAATGAATTTTGAGCAGCTCTTTGAGCTGCTCTTTTTGTCTTTCAATATTTAACATGAGATCTTATTTTTTATGATTATAAATCGCCAGGACATTCTTAAACAACATTGCAATTGTCATTGGTCCAACACCACCTGGTACGGGAGTCAACCAAACATTCTTTTTTGAAAGTGCTTCAAAGTCCGCATCCCCCTTCGTTTTTCCGTCAACCTTACTAATCCCAATATCAATAATCACCGCTTTATCATTAACAAAGGTGTCATCAATAAAACCCGGTAGACCAAGGGCGCTAATAATTAAATCGGCTGACAAACAAGCCTTTTGAGCTTTCAAAAAAAGTTTATTTTGTTCTTCTGGATTTTTTAAACCAAAATCTTTTAAAGAAACTGCTGTGACATTCAGGTCAAATTCAATTAATGCTTCTTTAACGGTGTCACCAAAAATTTCTGAATTATGAAGGATACAAGCCTTTTTTCCGGTTGGTTCAAAAGCAATTTCTGCCAATATCCGAAAGATCGAGGCAATCACTGGTGAAAGGACAAAGTCTGGCTTATCTTTCAAAAAGCCATCAGCGTCTTTTTCAGAATCTAATTTTTCTAAAATCTTTCCGGTGTTTAAATGTTCTGGTAATGGCAACTGAATTAAAATTGCATCAATTTCTGGATCAATATTTAGGAAACCAACCGCTTCAAGAATTTCTTCTTCACTAGTATCTTCGGTAAATTTATATAAATGAGTATCAATACCAACCTTAAAAGCTTCTTTTTGTTTTAGATCAACATAAAGCTTTGAATCTTCTCTTTCGCCAACCAAAATAATCGCCAAATTTGGGCGAGTGGATCCAGATTCTGCAATTTTAATTGTTTCAGCGACAATTTCATCTTTCACCTTGTCGGCAATACTTTTTCCATCAATAACAAACATGTGTTTTAAAAAATATTAATAATAAACAGGAAACTTTTGGCAAAGATTTTTTATCTCCTCTTTAACCACTAAACCTTCTTTTTCGTCTCCTTCAATCACTCTAATTATCAATGCCACCAATTCGATTGCGTCACTCTCTTTAAGACCACGAGTGGTGATGGCTGGTGCGCCAATCCGAATTCCCGAAGGATTCATTGGTGGGTTTGGGTCATTAGGAATTGTTGAACGAGAAACCGAAATTCCAGCCAGCTCTAATTTTTTTTCAGCATCTTTTCCGCTATATTCTCGCTCAGAAAAATCAACAATAAACAAATGATTATCTGTACCCCCAGAAACAATTTTATATCCTTTAGCAATAAATTCCCTTGCCATCGCTTGAGCATTTAAAATTACTTGCCTAGAATATTCCTTAAACTCTGGCTTTAAAGCTTCGCCAAAAGCGACTGCTTTAGCGGCAGTCATGTTGTCATGTGGACCGCCCTGCATTCCCGGAAAAACTGCTCGATTAACTTGAGCGGCATATTTTTCTTTGCACATAATAATTGCTCCACGTGGACCACGTAAAGTTTTGTGAGTGGTGGTTGAAACAACATCAAAAATCGGCACTGGATTTTTTAATTCTCCAGCCGCAATTAATCCGGCGATGTGCGCAATATCAGCAAATGAATATGCGCCAATCTCCGTCGCAATATCTTGAAAAGCCTGCCAATCTATTTCTCTCGAATAGGCGCTAAAACCAGCAACAATCATCTTTGGCTGATGTTCAAGCGCAAGACGACGAACTTCCGCCATATCGATTAAACCAGTTTCCGGATTTACACCATATTGAACAAAATTATATAGACGACCGGAAAAATTTACTGGATGACCATGTGACAAATGTCCACCATGATCGAGTTTAAGCCCTAAGATAGTGTCACCTGGCTCTAGAAAAGCCATATACACTGCTGCATTGGCTGGAGAACCGGAAAGCGGTTGAACATTCACATGCTCGGCAGAAAATAATTCCTTGGCTCGAGCAATCGCAATGTTTTCAATATCATCAATCACCAAATTGCCGCCGTAATAACGCTTTCCAGGATAGCCTTCACTATATTTATTAGCCAAAGGTGTGGCGAGCGCTTCTAAAACTGCTAGTGAAGCATAGTTTTCAGAGGCAATCAGCTCAATTTCCGAATTCTGACGCTCAGCTTCTTTGCTAATTAAAGCAAAAATTTCTGGATCTTGTTGTTTTAAATTTTGTAATTCCATATCTAATATCTTAGTTTACGGGGGTGTTTTTGTCAAAAAACCCTAGTTTTTACTAGGATTTTTTCTAATTATTTTTTCATCACCCCAAGCACCTCATCCCTTTTCTTTTCCATCGTTTCAAAGTCTAAGGCTTCCAGGTTTAAGCGAACAACGTTCTCAGTGTTTGAGCAGCGGACATTAAACCAGAATTCTGGATATTCCACACTAACACCATCTAGCAAGCTAATTTTCCCATTGGCATATTTCGTTTTAATATTTTCTAAAACTTTTTCTTTGTCTTCAACTTTCAAGTTTATTTCTCCAGATTGGAAATATTTATTATAACGACCAAAATATTCAGAAGAACTCAGACCGCTAGCGCTTAAATCTTTCAATAACTTTAAAATCATTACCACTGGCATTTCAAAACAACCAATACTTTCGTTCAAGAAAAAGTGCCCAGAAGATTCACCAGCAAAATAAGCACCCTCCTTAACTGCCTGATCCTTAATCAATGAATGTCCAACTCTGGTAATAATTGGCATTCCACCATTTTCTTCAATTAAATCTCGAGTAATTCGACCCGGACGAACATCATAGGCAATTTTTGATCCCGGTCTATCCACTAAAAATAATTTTGCTAGAACACCACGAATAATCGCCGGATTAATTACTTGTCCTTCATTATCGACAAAAAAAACTCGATCACCATCACCATCAGTGGCAATTCCCAAATCTGCACCGCACTCTAAAACAAATTCGCGAAGTGGTTCAATATTTTCTGGTTTTAAAGGGTCAGCTTCGTGACCAGGGAAACTACCATCTAGCTCAAAATTAATTTTATGCAATTCGCAGTTGAGTTTATAAAACATCTCCTGTAAATATTGTGCCCCCATTCCATTCGCTGGATCCAAAGCAATAACATATGAATTAATCGAATCCTTGTTTACTAAAGTAAAATCATGATCAATTTGCAGACTTAAAAAATCATTACGAGTCGTCAACTCCCCTTTTGTATCTGCTAATTCTAATTTTTTATTAACAACTAAATCTTTTAAATCTTCCAAACCACTTTCATTGGATATCGGTAGAGATTTTTCACGAACAATTTTAAAACCATTCCATTCACTCGGATTATGAGAAGCGGAAACCATGATGCCGCCATCTGCTTGAGAATTCGAAACCGCAAAATAAAAGGTTGGCGTTGAAATAGTCCCGGCATCAATTACCGAAGCCCCGGCCAATAAAACGCCCTCGATCAAAGCAGCTTTGATTTCCGGAGAAGAAAGGCGCATGTCAGCAGCAATTAATACTGACAGTTTTTTGTCAGACAATTCTTTGCTCCGAAAATTTACGTAAGCAATACCTAGTTCGCGTGCAAAATCTAAATCAAAATCAGTCCCAAAAATCCCTCGAATGTCATATGCTTTAAAAATGTTTTGATTTAACATAATAATTTTAAATTAATTTTTCTTTTAAAGTCTCCGCTAAAGCGCCAGCGCCAAGAAGAACCGCTGACAAAGAAAAAAGCCAACCAATAAAAGGAATTGCGCAAAGCATCCAAACTATAAAAATACCAATAATCATTGAAAAAACTGGTAGTTTTCGCTTCGTAAAATGAAAAACAAGCAACTGTCCAACAAAAATGGCTGTCATAATTTTTCCTAAATAAAAGAAAATAAAACCAAGCCCAAGCAAGATAAAAGCGAGAGGTAAACCAATAAAAGTAACCGCTAAAATTAAAATAGCTATAGACAAAACACCAAGAATAATTAAGCCATTTAATAAATTAAGTCCCCATTTACTTTTAATTTCCTGAATAGTTCTTTCTGTCCCACCTTTCCACAAAAACCACAGAGCTAAACCAACGAACAGTGCTGAAAAAATTCCAATAATTTTAAACCAGACAAAAGAAACCCAATCGAAAGGGGTTTTTTGGCTTTGAATTTTATTAATTTTTCCGCCAACTGAGGACTCACTTTCAATTTGAGCATTATTAAAAGCGTGATATTTTAAGTCACCAGCAATTACTGCTTCTTTATTAATTACTAAAGTGCCACCTTTTTTTTCTCCGTCAATTTTTAAATCAACATCATGACCAATTTTTCCAGCAATTAAAGCTTTTGAAATAGAGCCATGAAGATTTCCTTCAATAATTCCACGAACTTCAGCCGAGGCAGAAAATAATAAGGCGTCCCAAGTAACGTGAGAATTTTGAGATAAAATTGTCACCGCGCTAAAAACATTTAAATTTTTACCAACCAAACCATTAATGTTAGCAAAATTGGCCACTGTTCGAATATTTCCCCGCACCTCTCCATTAAAATTAAAAGATTGAGCAGCAGCAAGAACATCACCATTAACGACACCATTAACAGTCACATTTTGAGCAGCACCAATGACGTCACCATTTACCGCTCCATCGATAGTAATACTTTGGCCAGCGGCATAAAAATTTCCCTCAATTATTTCATTTTTACCAACATAAATATTATCTTTTGATTCTACAGAGAAGGCTTGAGCACTTGCTGGAATCAACCACAAGAAAATAAAGGTAAAAAATAAAAATAAGGCTTTTTTCATATTTGTCTATTTTAATAAATTAAGATAAGGTTATTATAGATTATAACGTAAAACATGAAAGAATCAAAATCAAAAACTCAAGCTTTATCTATTTTAATTTCCAAATTTGGGCAAAATATCAAAGATAGTGATAGCTTATCAGCGGCTAAACGGGCGATCTGCAAAGAATTCGGTCTGGATTTTGTTTTAAATTCAGAATTATTGGCGATTATTCGCAAAATGTCCAAAAAAGAGCGCATCAATTTTACTAAACTGGCTTCTGTTTTAAAAAAAAGAGCTATCCGGACTATGTCAGGAATTGCTCCAGTAGCTGTTCTCACAAAACCTTATCCTTGTCCCGGTGTTTGCGCCTATTGCCCAAATGAAAAAGATGTTCCAACCAGCTATTTATCCAATGAGCCAGCGGTGATGCGTGCTATTATGTGTGGCTATGATCCTTATCGTCAAGTTGTTACTAGACTCGGATCATTAGAAAACAATGGTCACGAACCAAATAAAATTGAATTAATCGTTATTGGCGGCACCTGGAGTTATCTACCGGAAAATTATCAATACTGGTATATTTTGAATTGTTTTAAAGCGGCAAATGATTTTCAAAAGATTAAAAAAGAAATTATTGTCATTAATAAACTAGTCACTCCTTACAAAAAATCCCTCTCTTTACTTGAGCTTAAGAAAGCCTTAATTATTGAACAGAAAAAAAACGAAAGTGCAAAATACCGTTTAATTGGTTTAACTCTTGAAACTCGCCCCGATTATTTAAACGAAAAAGAACTTCTGCGAATGCGTGATCTTGGTTGCACAAGAGTAGAAATTGGTGTCCAAGCTATTGATGACGAAATCCTCAAAAAAAATAAACGAGGACATCTTGTTGAAGCAATCACTAAGGGCACTAATCTGCTAAGAAGTTTTGGGTTTAAAATCACTTACCACATCATGCCCGCTCTCCCCGGATCAACGCCAAAAAGAGATCTAGAAATGTTTCAAGAACTTTTTACTGATTCCCGTTTCCAACCAGATCAAATAAAATTTTATCCAACCGTTGTTACCGCTGGCAGTCTGCTTTATCGTTGGTGGAAAAAAGGCTTATACAAACCTTACAGCGATGAAGCGCTAAAAAATTTAATTATTGACTGCAAAAAAATAGTCCCTCGTTATGTTCGAATCATTCGCTTAATCCGTGATATCCCGGGAGAATCAATTATTGCTGGAAATAAAATCACTAACTTGCGGCAAATTGTTCAGCAAGAAGGAGTGGTTTGTAATTGTATTCGTTGTCGAGAAGCTCACCAAGAAATTCCAGACTTAAAAAAAATAAAAATAAATATCGAAAAATACTCAGCTGGTGAAGGGGTTGAATATTTTATTAGTGCTGATAGTCTTGATAAAAAAATTCTCTTTGGTTTTTGCCGCTTAAGTATTAACGATAATAGCCCAATATCAAAATCTTTAGTTCGTGAACTTCATGTTTATGGTGAATTGGTCCCCGTTGGTAGTGCTAGTAAAATCCAACATACTGGTCTTGGAAAAATATTACTCAGCGAAGCAGAAAAAATTTCTAAAAAAAACAAAGCTGAAAATATTAGTGTTATTTCTGGTATTGGCGCTAGAAATTATTACCGAAAACTTGGTTATCGACTGGGAAAAGGAAAATCTTCAAGTTATTTAATTAAAAAACTCACTTCTTAAAAAGTGAGTTTTTTAAAAATTTTTGTTTAACTACTTTTTCTTCTGATCTCTTTTATCCAAAAAACGAAAAGCTAAAAATAATAATTCAAGTTGATTAACAATATGTGCCACAAAAAAACCTTCATCACTATTTTTTATTTTTGCCGGTAAAATACAAATTGCTTTAACATCAAGATTTTCTTGGTTAGATTTCACCACAGTGCAACTATCGCCACACTTTCCGGCAAATATTTGACGATTATCAAATTTATCAAAATTTACCTCCTTTCCCCCTCTCGCTAGCGAAGTATAGTGAATTGTTTTTCCGGTTTCCAAATCTACTATTTTAATAATTACCCAATCAATATTGATTATCGAAAGAATTTTTTCCGCCAAACTAACCATTAATTTAGAAAATTCTTTTTTATTAGATGGATATTTTTTAAAATTAAAAAGATTCTTTTTAATTTCTTCCAATTGAAGGTTAACCGCTCCAATATACTTAAAAGAATCTAATAAACGCTCTTCAAGATTCCCTTGATAACGTTTCATTTGTCTAGTTTCTTTGAAATAAAAAAAATGAGTTAAATAAATTATTGAAAACAAAACAAAAATAATTAAACTCTCAACCAAATAATGGAACTTGATCGGAAGTAATAAGGGAATTAAAATAATCAGCGCTGTGTTAAAAACGATTAAAGAGATAAAAACAATCTTTACTATTTTCCTTCTTTTCATAATCATTACCTTAATTATCCTTTATTTTTCTTAGATTGTCCATAACGAACAGCCATGATAGTGGCGATTGGTGCTGAGAGACACAAACCAACCACACCAACTAAAGTACGAACAATTTCTGTGGCGATCTCCTCGTTATTAATAACTTGGGAAAAACTTAAAAAGGGTTCTTGATGAAGATTAAATAATAAGATTAATGGCAAGGAAGCGCCTGCATAGGCCAGAAATAGAGTATTAATAATTGCACCAAGATGAGCACGACCAACCTTCATCGCCATTTTAAATATTTGCGGATTGGAAAGATTAGGATTAGCCTCTCTAATTTGAGTAACCGCTTCCACCTGACCAATTACCACATCATCTAAAACACCAAGTGTTCCAATTATAATCGCTGCTAACAACAACTTATGAAAATCAATTGCTTGTTTTGAAGCGTCGATTAGGAAAGTAGCTTCTTCTTGTGCAGTACCTGAAAGTCTCGACCAATCACTAAAAACATAAGCCAGAATAGCAGTAACAACCAAAGAAATACCAATTGCTAAAACTGCTAAATGGGATTTTTTGTTCCAGCCCTCCGTTAAATAAACTAAAACCATTAACACTAAAAAAGAAATAAAAACCCCAACTAATAATGGGTCATAACCCAAAAAAACCAGAGGAACTAAAACTTTCATAATCAAAAAGAAGCTGACTGCCAAAGATAGTAGGGCTCGAAATCCCATTTTTCCGCCGACCGCAATAATGGCAACAATAAAAATTATTAATAACCACAATAAACTATTTCCCCGAACATAATCTGTTACATAAAATATTTCGTTACCCTCTGCATCTTGACTACGAGCCAAAAGAACGTGATCTCCAACCTGGTAAACATTTGAAGAAACCACATCTAAATCTGAAATCCCTTTATACACAATCCGTTGCCCCTTTAAATTTCCTTCCAGTATTCCAACTTCGAGGTCTTGTTGTTTTATTTTTGAACCATTTTCTCTTGTTGTCTCCTTTTCTTTTAGAATTTGAGTTATTTCTGCCTTTAACATTTCCGCTCGTCCAGATGACTTATTAACTTCCGCTCTTAAAAAACTAGTATTTGGAAAAAGAACAAATAACAATAAAAAAATAGAAAATAAAAACTTATTTTTCATAAATTAACTTTGAATAATCTTTAATCGCTCGCTCACTGCTAAATTGATAGGCGTTAATCTTAATTGTGTTAGCCATTATTTTTTTCCATTTCAATTTGTCTTGATAAAAAATTGGTAAAATCTTGTTTTCCAAAACATCCAACATCACCTTGTTGTCTAAATTGTTTTTAGAAGAATTAATTGTCCAGCCACTCTTGCCTTCATGACAACCTTCAGGCCACCAACCATCAGGTGTGCTTAGTTGAGGAACTCCATTTTGCGCTGCTTTCATACCACTGGTACCAGACGCTTCATTTGGTGGTAAAGGATTATTAATCCACAAGTCAGCGCCAGCAACTAATAATTTTGCCAAACTAATATTATAGTTTTCCAAAAAAACAATTTTTATTTGATTTTTGTATTTTTCTTTAATCTTCAGAACATCCGAAATGGTCTTTTTACCAATTACATCAAGGGGGTGAGCTTTACCGGCATAAATAATTTGAATCGGACCATTTTTTTTCTGAATTTTTAATAACCGGTTAATATCTTCTAAAATTAATGCTGATCTTTTATAAGGCGCGAAACGACGAGCAATAACAGTTGTAAAATCATCAACAGCTAAAAATTCACCAGTTAATTTTAAAATTTCAACAAATAATTCTTTTTTATTTTTTTGATGAGCTATCCATAAATCTGAAGTGGAAACACTCTTTTTCTTTAATAATTGATTATTCTTTTCCCAGCCAGGGAAATATTTGTTGTAAATATTTTTGATCGATGTTGCAGTCCAAAATCCGAGATGAACACCATTAGTAATTGCTTTAATTCTTGGTTCAGAAAAAATTTCCCGAGAAACTTGAGCGTGTTTTTTGGAAACTCCATTCACAAAATCGCTAAAATAAATAGCAATTTTTGCCATATTAAGCTCGCCATTATCAATTAAATTATCGAGAAAAAATGGAAAATCAACAAAATTTCTTTTTATTTCGTTAGTCAAAAAAATATCATTAGCTTCTTTGATTGGGCTATGTGTGGTAAAAACACAAATCTTCTTTAATTCTTTAAGGGTTTTGTCTTGATTTTTTAAAAATAATTCCACAAAAGCAAAAGCACCATGACCCTCATTAATGTGAAATTTAGTGGGTTTAATCTTTAAAGCTTCTAATATTCTAACACCACCTCTTCCTAAAACAATTTCTTGACGTAAACGGTAAAGATGATCACCACCATAAAGATGATCGCAAAGATTCCGATAAATTTTTTTATTTTCTAAAAAATCGGTATCCAAAAAATAAACCGGAACCACAAAACCAGAGACCCCCTTAATTAGATATTGCCAGACTCCAACCAAAACTGAATCCTTCCCAATTTGAATTGTGGTTGTAATTTTTAATTTTTTTAATAATTTTAAGTTATTATTTTCTAATAATGCTTTTTGTTTGCCAGAAGAGCTGATTTTCTGTTTAAAATAACCGAAACGACTCAAAAGACTAATGCCGACCATTGAAATTTTTTGATCAGCAGCTGAACGCAACAAGTCGCCAGCTAAAATACCAAGGCCGCCAGCATAATTATTTAGTTTTTCATCAACCACTATTTCCATGCTAAAATAAGCAACCGGATTTATTTTATTTTTCATTATCATATACATTAATTACATTCTCACCGGCTAATTTTCCGGTGCTCCAACAGAGTTGCAAATTAAATCCTCCCGTTGGACCATCTAAATTTAATACTTCGCCAACAACAAATAAATTTTTAATAATTCTAGAACGCATTGTTTTGGGGTCAATTTCTGACAAATCTAAACCACCACTGGTAACCATTGCCTTGTGATATCCATCCACCCGAGTAATATTTAAAGAAAAATTTTTGATTGTTTCACAAATTTTTTGACGGTTAATTTTCGTAATTTGATTAACCTCGGTTTCTAGAGAAATATTGGAAATTTTTAAAATCTGCTCAACTAATCTTTCGGTTAAAAAAAGTGACAAAACATTTTTAATTTTCTTATTCTTATTTTTCAAAAATTCTTCTTGAATAATTTTTTCTAAATCAATAAGTTTTTTTTCTGGAATAAAATCGATACTTAATTTTAGATTTGGTAAATTACGCGCAACCGTCCCACTTAAAGCAAAAATTGCCGGACCACTTAAACCATTCGCCGTAAAAATAGCTTCACCCTCTTGGGCGTTAATAACCTTGTCATCTTTAGAGCAAATAAATTTGGCATTAGCCAAACTAACCCCCTCCAACTCTTTTACAAATTTTTCATCAACAATAACCGGGACTAAGGCTGGATAAGTTTTAATAATTTGATGACCAAGATTCTTCAACCAAATATAAGCATCACCACTTGAACCAGTGCTTGGATAAGATAAGCCGCCAGTTGAGATTAAATAATTTTTGGCAAAAAATTCCCGACCATCCGTTAGGATTACTTTTGAAATTTCTTGATTATTTTTTTTAATACTTTTAACCGCTGCTTCAAAAAGAATTTCAACTCCAGATGCTTTTAAATAAGCAATTAAAACATTTAAAATATCAACGCCCTTATTACTCACCGGGAAAACTCGATTATTTTTTTCAACTTTCAACTCCACCCCTCTCTGGGAAAAAAAATCCATCACATCTTCTGGTGAAAATTTAGAAAAAGCGGAAAACAAAAATTTTCCCTTTTCACCAAACGATTTTACTAAGTCACGAACCCCAGTTAGGTTGCTTAGATTGCAACGACCATTGCCGGTAGTAAGCAGTTTTATTCCTAACCTCTTGTTTTTTTCCAATAACAAAACACGGGCACCAAGTTCCGCCGCTCTTCCGGCCGCCATCATTCCCGAAGGACCACCACCAATAACAATGAGATCATAATTCATAATCTTATTATGCCATTTATCTAAAAAAGGTGGTAGGGTTTCCAAAAAAGGCCAAGTATTGACATAATTAGATTTATCGGTTATTGTTAGAAGAAATTCTTGACCAAAAATTCGGGTTAATTACTAGTTGGAACTAAAAAATAGATCCTTCTAAAAATTAATCTGAATTATTAATCAAAATTTATTATCATGAACATTAAAAAAGAAATTAGAAAAAATACGAGAAATTCAATATCTTTAAAGGTATTTCTAGTCAACCTAATCCTAGTAGGATTATATTTACTAACAATCCTGTTTTTTAATCTCAGTCATTCATGGCTCTTTCTTTCATTGATTGGTCTTTATTGTATTATTGCTATTAGTATTTTAAGTACCATTTTCTACCCCTGGATTTTGCCTTTTAAAAAACAAGTGAAAATATACATTAAAAACCAAGAAGAAAATTTTAATTGGCTAGAGGATAGGAAAATATATTGGGCTGAAAAAATAAATGAAACTTTAGCAAAAGAACCCTTGTCAATTGATCCTTTTCCAGAAATTATTTTGGATCTTAAAAACGAAAAACAAAAAATTTCTTTGTCTCTACAAGGAATAAAAGAAGCAGAACAAGATCTTTTGAAAAAAATTATCGAAAGACACAATTCTTTATATTTCAACTATTTTAAAAATGGCCAAGAACTAGCCTTGCAAGAAAAAATATCATCTTTAAAAAATGATGTGATTTCAAAAACTAAAAATAATCTCAATTTAATGGAAATTAATCTTCGTAATATCGAAGAAGAAGAAAATAATTTACCAAAAAATGCTACAAAATTAAAAGAAGATATTCTAAAAATCTATAAAGAAGCGATTGAAAAAATTGAATTCGATTGCACAAAAACAAAAGAAAAAATCAGTCTATCGAAAAATTTATAAAAACCAACCCCCTTTTTTTAAAAATGAAGGGGGTTTTTATAAATTAAATTAATAAAAAAGAGGGTTGATTAGACAACCCTCTAAAACTTAGAACTCATTGAACTCCTATGGTAGGTTTTTCGATTAATAAGGACGGTATTTCATGATTGACTCCAAAAAAGCTAGCGCTTTCAATTCATAGTCTGCCGTCTATTCTACACATTATTAATCTATCTTTAAGCCAATTTACTGGAATCGAACCAGCCACTCAAAACTTTTTGTTTCGTGCTACACCCAACTGTTTCTAAATTTTTTTAAATATTATAAAAAATAAAACAAAAATAACCAACGAAGTAAGATAATTACTTTTTTTAATGAAATATTTGGTAAGTTAGTATAAAAAAAAGGGGGGGGTTATTTACCCCCTATCAATATTTTTTATAAACCAATAAACATTTCCGCCAAAAAAATTAACATAAATATATAATACAAAATTATATATACCACATAAAACCTCTTTATTGCAAAACAAGCCCTCACAAAGGCAACAAAAGCACAAATACAAGCTGCCAATATAGCCAAACCTGAAACAATAAAAAGGCCACAGGTAAGAAAAAATAATCCTCCTAAAAAAGCAAGGAGTGCCGCTCCAAGAACAAAGAACAAACTGCTTTTGATATCATCACCAACACCAATCAGAAGAGTAAACGACATTAAAATAATTGAAATTAGCCATAGTATTGATCCTATTATCAAGCCTGGATGAAAAACCTCATTATTTTTTTTGTCAAAGACAAAATAAACTACTTTTTTTTGAGAATTAAAAACAATTCCTTTTTTTTCTGTTTTAATTAAAGTTTTAAAGGGGCTAGTGATCCTAACAACCTCACTTAATTCTTCAATTGGAATAAAAACGTTGGGCTTAGCAATGGCCAAGGGAAAATACTTTAAGTATTTTACTGCCACTGAATCGGCGGTAATATTAGATGAAATTCCTTCCTTGTAGTAATTTCCATTTTCATCAATTTCCAAAGCAATTTGGGCATTAATATTGGAAATAGCACAAAACAATACAAACAATATTGCTATTTTTTTCATGTTATATTTATTTAAATTGTTAATGAATTTATTTGAATAAAACAACTTTAGAATATTAATTAATATTTGTCAACAATTATAATGATTAATCGCAAAACTTGGCAAACTTTTTTGATGGATTGTTTGGTGAATTGATATAAAAAAACCATCATTAATGATGATGGTAAATTGAATAATTGAATTTTGTTATTGTAATTGCAAAATAGTAGCTATACCCATACATACCATCCCTAGTTTTAACCAAGAATTATTAATATTAGCATCCTCTTTATTAACAATTCTCTGTTTAACAACTACAAAAGCTGCCAACAAAAAGAAAAGAGCAGTAAGACCCCAAAATATACGAGCTACAAGTGAAATTGAAATTATTTCCATTTTTATTTTAATTTTAAATTAAACAATTAGATTAATTATTAAATCTACTAGATATTAATAAACTTGATAATTAACCTAATTACTATTTGTAAATGAATTATACAAAAAGACTATATCATATTTATTTACTTTTGTCAATCAGTTTATATTCCTATTAGGGGTTTTGGGGTTGTAACAAAAAAATACCCCATTTTACTGGGATATTTTTAATTCACTTCTAGGGGTGCCCATCGGGAATCGGACCCGAAATAACAGGACCACAACCTGTAGAGCAAGGTTTTAGGATGTTTAATGGATATGGGGTTAAATCTCATTTTAGCCCTATAAACAGAGGGTTTGGCGTTTCTCAATCGTCATCAAGTTTAGTTAATCTTCCCAATCTTCATCAATTTTTGGACACAATATGGCCACAATTTAGCCAGGGCAATATAGGGGAATTGGTGAATTATATTAATTAATTTTACTTGCTAAACGCGGATAGCTTTCTCTTAGTTTCTGTTTTTCATCTGAGTTGAGATTATAAAGGTTAAGGCCTCCACCGATTGAATCTGGTAATTTTAGTCCTTCGGCTGAGGTAAGGCTACTAAGGTAAAGGCCTCCACCGATTGAATCTGGTAATTTTAGTCCTTCGGCTGAGGTAAGGCTACTAAGGTAAAGACCTCCACCGATTGAATCGGGTAATTTTAGTCCTTCGGCTGAGGTAAGCTTATTAAGGTTAAGGCCTCCACCGATTGAATCGGGTAATTTTAGTCCTTCGGCTGAGGTAAGGCTATTAAGGTTAAGGCCTCCACCGATTGAATCTGGTAATTTTAGTCCTTCGGCTGAGGTAAGCTTATTAAGGTTAAGGCCTCCACCGATTGAATCTGGTAATTTTAGTCCTTCGGCT
>CAINDR010000050.1 GCA_903847415.1 Candidatus Falkowiibacteriota bacterium | reverse complement strand
ATTAACGATTTTGATTTCCCACAAATTATTGAAGGAATTAAATACGCTCATGATTTGGGTAAAAAGGTTTATGTCACCGTCAATATCTTCGCCCACCAAGAACACCTCAAGAAATTGCCGGCATATCTGAAATTACTCAAAAAAGCCCAGCCGGATGCCCTGATTGTTTCCGATCCCGGTATTATTCAAATCATCAAAGAGGTTTGGCCAGAAGCCGAGATTCATCTCTCCACTCAAGCTAATTGCACAAACTCTTCGGCTGCTAAATTCTGGCTGAAGAATGGCGTCTCTAGGATCGTTTTGGGTCGCGAAGTGACTCTGACCGAAATTAAAGAAATCCATAGGGCAGTGCCAAAAATGGAATTGGAATATTTTGTTCATGGCGCAATGTGCATGGCTTATTCTGGTCGTTGTTTTTTATCGAAAGAGATGTTGAATCGTAGTGGTAATCTTGGCGATTGCGCCCAGCCTTGTCGTTTTGAATATTCAATCAAGGCTAAAAATCATGAAGAAGAATTTGAATTGGTCAGCGAAGAACACGGCTCATATCTTTTAAATTCTAAAGATCTCTGTCTAATTAAACATCTAGAAGAGCTTAAAGATGCTGGAGTAACCTCTTTTAAGATTGAAGGGCGAGCAAAGAGTGTTTATTATCAAGCACTAGTTTGTGGCGCCTATAGAAGAGCCTTAAAAACTAAAGATCAGAAAGAGTTAAATTTTTTAGCTAAAGAATTAAAAGAAAAATTAGTTAATCGTGGTTACACCACCGGCTTTTTATTACAAGAAAAGGCCGCTCAAAACATTGAATCATCTCATTATTTAAGTAATTGGGAGTTCTGTGGTCAAGTAGTTTCTTGCAAAGCTAGTAAAATTGCGTTTAAAGTTCACAATACAGTCAAGGTTGGTGATAATTTGGAGCTAATTTTGCCAGGCTATGATATAATTAAATTAAAGTTGAAACAGTTATTTGCCGCCAAAGATGGCATGGAAATTACAGAAGCTCATGGCGGTGGTGGTAGTCAGATTGCAATGCTTAATTTACCAAAAAATTGCCCAGACATTCCGGTCGGAGCAGTTTTATGTCGTCAGAAAAATAATTAAAAATTATGTTGGCTTATATTAAAGGAAAAGTAATTCATAAAAATAATTTAGCAGCGATTATTGGTATTGATAACGGTCTTGGTTATCAGATTTTTCTGCCAGAAAATTTTTTAACACCTTTAAAAATTAGTGAAGAAATTGAGCTTTATCTTCATCATCAGGTGAGGGAAGAGGCTGATGATTTATATGGTTTTAAGAATTTTTCAGATTTAGAATTATTTCAATTGCTTTTGTCGGTTTCTGGGGTTGGCCCAAAATCTGCTCTTGCCGTTTTAGCTTTAGCCGACGCTGATGATGTTAAAGAAGCGATTATTCGTGGCGATGCTGGTCTTTTAACTAAAGTCTCGGGTATTGGTAAAAAAACCGCCGAACGCTTAGTTTTAGAATTAAAGAGTAAGGTTCTAAAAATTTCAAGTGGGACTTCGCTTTCTGAATCACCAGGAAACTCCGCCACTAATGATGAGATTGATGCGCTAATGGCTCTTGGATATTCTTTTCCTGAGGCCAGGGAAGCGCTGAGTCGAGTGCCAGGAGAGCTCATAAAAAGTTCAGAAAGAGTTAAGT
>CAINDR010000049.1 GCA_903847415.1 Candidatus Falkowiibacteriota bacterium | reverse complement strand
GACGTGCTTATTACTGGCTGGGTTCAAGAGGAGGATTTGCCTAGTATTTTTAATGGGGCATCTTCTTTTGTTTTTCCAACTAAGCATGAAGGTTTTGGTATTCCAGTAATTCAATCAATGGCTTGTGGTGTTCCGGTAGTAATTTCTGATATCCCAGTTCTGAGAGAAATTTCTGGTGATGCTGCTTTGTATTTTGAAGCAAATAGCAAAGAGGCTCTTTCGGAAGCAATGTGGCAGTCAATAGTTGATCAAAATTTACGTCGAGATTTAAGAACAAAGGGAATCAAGCAAGCTAAAAATTTTAGTTGGGAAAAATGTGCAAGAGAAACCTTGCAAGTGATTGAAGGCTAAGAGCGCTCATGCTACAATATTGGTATGAAAAAGCAGTTAGTAATTTTTGGCTTAATTTTTTTTCTGGCTGGAGTTCCGGCTGCTTTTGCCGATTTTATTCCTAATGATTCATTTTATCGAAATCAGTGGTATTTCTCTCGAATCGAAACTGAGAAAGCTTGGGAAAAAATAAATTCTTCTCCGGATATTACGATTGCAATTATTGACTCTGGAGTTGATCTCGCGCATCCAGATTTGCGAGAAAATATCTGGTTAAATAATGATGAAATTCCCAATAATAATATTGATGATGATCGTAATGGTTTTGTCGATGATTCAAAAGGATGGGATTTTGTTAATAACGAACCGAACCCGAATCCCCAATTTTCTTCTGGTTGGACAGAATCAGGAGTTTCTCATGGCACAATTATTGCTGGCATTATTTCTGCCCGTGGTAATAATGAGAAGGGAATCGCTGGAGTCACCTGGCAATCCAAATTAATGTCTTTAAAAGTTTTAAATGATCGCGGAGAGGGTCGTTTAAACGACGTTGTTAGGGCGGTTGATTATGCGGTCAATAATGGCGCTGATATTATTAATTTAAGTTTCACGAGTTTTGGTTACAGTGAATCATTACGTGAAGCCCTGGAAAGAGCTTATCAAAAAGGAGTGATTGTTGTTGCGGCGGCTGGAAATGAACAATTTGGTGGCACTGGAGTTAATCTAGATAAAAAACCAATTTATCCCGCTTGTTATCGCGGAAAAAATGGTGAGGATTTAGTTCTTGGGGTGGCAGCTACTGATGCTCTTGATCAGAAAACTGATTTCTCTGGCTTTGGTTCAAAATGTGTTGATTTGACTGCTCCTGGTATTAGTTTTTTTAGCACAATTATTAAAGGTGGAAATTTAAAAAATAAAAATAAGGAATATGATGGTTATTGGTCAGGGACTTCGATGGCCGCAGCGCTAGTGAGTGGAACCATTTCTTTAGTTCTACAATCCAATCCGGAATTATCCAGTAGACAGGTCCTAGATATTGTTCTTGGGACTTGTGATAATATCGCTCAACTTAACCCACAATACAAAAATCAACTTGGTTATGGCAGAATAAACGCCAATAGTGCTGTTTCTTTTGCTTCTGGTCTTTTGTTTGAATATTCAAATTTTATTGTAACCGCGCCAATATCCACCCCTCTTGGTCAGTTGCCGCAAAAGGTGAAAATTTTTAATGAGGCCGGAGAGATGTTTAAAGAATTTGATCCATTTCCTGGTTATCGGGGAGCAATTAAAGTGGTGAATGGTGAATTTGATACTCAAGATGGTCAAGAATTAGTTTTTGGAGCCAGTAATAATCAAATCAAAATATATTCCCTTGATGGAAAGTTGAAAAGACAATTTTTCCCTTATGGAAAAAATTATCGAGGAAATTTTTCACTCGCTGCTGGTAATTTTTCTAGTTCCGATCTCGATAATCTAATAGTCGCTTCTTCTGATCAAAATCAACCAGTGCGGATTTTTTCTGCTTCTGGAAAATTAATCAGAGAGTTTTTCCCTTATGGAAAAAATTATAAGTTGGGAATAAATCTAGCAACCTCAGATTT
>CAINDR010000048.1 GCA_903847415.1 Candidatus Falkowiibacteriota bacterium | reverse complement strand
CAGTAGTCAAAATGGTTAATTTTTCCCAAGTATTTCCTTGATCCTTGGAACGAGCCAAGGATGCATTAGTAGCGAGAAATAATTCGCCATCATTAGAAATTACTAAAGAGCGGTATTCCCCGTCAATTTCTAAATTTTCTAGAATTGAATTATAGCTCTCAAAATTGTTAACTGCAAAATTTTGAGCAATTTCCTCCGAATTATCAGGATTGGTCTTGGTGTTGCTAATAAAAGAATAAACAAAACGATCCTTAGAGGCTAAAAATATTTGACGACTATTTTTCGGATTAACCAAAATTTTCATGACCGGACTTCTGGTTTCTAGACTCTTAATAACCCGCCAACTAGTACCCTGATCGATACTTTTTAAAATATTACCTCGAGAATCGCCGAGATAGAGGTTCGAATTATTAAGATCATCAATGGCAATCGTTATTAAAACTACTTCCTCATCATCATCTTGATATATTTGCTGAAAATCACGACCACAATTATCCGTTTTAAAGACTTGATTTTTAGAAAGAACATATAAAGTGCATTTATTCTGGGGGTCAACCTGAACAGTCTGAATCTTCTTTTCCTCTAAAGAAGAAATTTGTTGCCAACCATTTCTGATATCATTAGTATACCATAAACCGCGATCAAGAGTAGCCAGGTAAAGTGTCTGGTGATCATTGGGGTCAATAGCAATATCTTTAATATCTTCAGAGCCCAAAGAGCGACTTTGACCATTAATCGCTGGAATCGCGGAAACTTGTTTCCAGGAATCCCCACTATTAGTGGTCATAAAAATCCCTCCATCGCCAATCCCCTCCACCTTAATTCCTGAAGAAGTAAAAGACAAAGAACAGCCCGCCAATAAGGGCGTCATCAAAACAAAAAGAAAAAATAATAATAATTTTCCAACTGATTTATCTTTCATAATTCTATAAATTAATCAGAAGACTATCTAAAAGATTTTTTGGAGAAACATTAGCGTTGAGATAGTCCTGGTGTTTTTTTAATAATTGATTTTTTGCCAACAAATAAGCTTCCAGGCGGTTATGATGATTACTAAAAAGAGTTGATAGATTTTGCCAAGTATCCCGGAGTTCGGAATCTAGGGCAGTAAATTGCAATAAATCTTCATGAGAAGCATTCAGTAAAAGCAAATCCCGAAAAACCCCTTGCCAAACTTCCAAAATCAAGCGCATTTCCCTACTAGATTCTGCAAAATTTGCTTTTCCACCAATCAAGCCTTTAATTAGCGGCCAGCGATCAGAAAGAGGAAGGTTGATTAATTTTAATAAAATACTAGCCAATGCTAAATATTTTTGGTACATCTCTTCATTCTCTAAAAAGTAAACCGCTCGCAAAGGACGACCAAGCGAAAGAGCAGACAAATTTTTAGCCTGTGAGCGAGTAACTTTGTGATTTTCTAGTAAGTAATCATAAACCTCGCTATTTTGTACTGGGTAAAAATTTAAAACTTGAGCACGAGAAATGATTGTGAGAGGTATTGACTCTAGGTTGGTGGTCAACAAAATAATCAAAACTTTATTTCGTGGCTCTTCTAAGGTTTTTAATAAAGCATTAGCAGCCCCCTCACTAAGTAACTCCGCTCCCCTCACTAATCCAATTTTATATGAATCCAGAAAAGAGCTCATACTTAGGGAGTGAATAAAGTCTCTCGTTGCTTCAACGGAAATATTTTTTTTACCGACCTCGCATTCTAGGACATGAAAATCACTTTCGAGACTAGAAAAATCTTGCTTGTCATCATCTAACTTGAGATCAGGGCGATCACGAAAAAGAAGATTGTGAGCCAAAGATCTTGCAATGGTGCTTTTTCCTAGACCAGCTGGACCACAAAAAATATAAGCCCTTGCTAAGCGATTATTTTTTAAACTTTCATCTAAAAATGACAAAACAGCCTTATTTCCAAATTTTGGCCAGATAAATTCAAGTTTGTCTATGGTGTTTTTCATAATTATACTATATTATACTATATCAAATCAGTTGATTTTTGACCAATAAATTGCTATCTTAAATAGATATGAACAAAGCTAGAAAATTTTTTCTTCTTCTTGGAGATTTTCTCCTTCTTAACTTGGCTCTCGCCGCCACTATTTTTATTCGTTATCGCTTAGTAAGTCAAGACCCAGCTAGTCTTAGGGAAATTTTGGCAATTCATCAAGGACCATTCGCAATTGTCTTTTTTTTATGGCTACTCTGTTTTTATGTTGGCGGTCTCTATCGATCCTTAACCCTGGTAAATACCAGAAATTTCAATCGCAACGCCCTCTCAGTAATTGCCACCGCCTCAATTCTATCGGTAATTTTCTTTTATTTGCGTGCTAGCGAAATCACCCCGAAAACCACTCTTTTTATTTTTATTGTTGTCTTCACTATTATCTTTCTTCCTTGGCGTCGCTTCTACAACATTTTATTAAAATCCTACTTACCAAAAAATAAAGTTATTTTTATTGGAGAAAGCCTTTCTGCGATTAAACTTGGGCAACAACTAGAACTATCCCCTCAATTTGGCTGGAAAAACGAGGGATTTATTGCCAGTGAAGACATTTTAAAACTAGGTCAAATAGTTCAAGAGAAAGGAATTAAAACTATTATTCTCAATGATCGTCTTGCAAACGAAGATGCTCAACAAGCTTTATTTGATTGCTTAAAACTTAAAGTTAATTTTTATAGTTTTCCACATTTCTATGAATTAGTGACCGGAAAGATTCCAGTTGAAGAAATCGATCGTTCTTGGTTTTTGGAAAATCTCAATGAGGGAAAGAGAAAATACTACAATATTTTCAAAAAGACCTACGACCTTGTCGGGGCAACACTTGCTTTAACAATTTCCCTGCCTTTTTGGCCAATCATTGCACTTTTAATTTATATTGATAGTCGAGGACCAATTTTCTTTACTCAAAGACGTTTAGGGGAAAATGAAAAGGTTTTTAAAATGTTAAAATTCCGGACAATGAAGGTTGCTGGAAATACCGGTTTAATGACTGCGGAAAATGATCCACGAATCACGAAGATTGGTAATTTTTTACGCAAGACCAGGGTGGATGAAATTCCTCAGCTCTTAAACATTTTAAAAGGTGATATGAGTTTTATTGGTCCTCGCCCCGAAAGACCAGAGTTAGTGATTAAGCTAGCTGAACGAGTTCCCTTCTACAAAACTAGACTTTTAATTAAGCCAGGCATCACTGGCTGGGATCAGGTTTCCGGAATTTATCATTCACCATCATTTGAAGATACTTTGGAAAAATTACAATACGATTTATTTTATTTAAAGCACCGCTCTCCTTATCTCGACCTAACTATTGTTCTAAAGACAATTGCAACGGTTTTAAGTAAGGGTGGGAGGTAAAAACTAGATGAAGAAATTTCTAAAAAAAATATTGTATTTACTAATTGGACGATACACAAGAACACGTCTTTTTTGGAAATGGGATATTATCAAGTTTATTGGATCTAATAAATTACTTACAGTCAGGGGTGCAAGTGAGTATTCTATTGCTAATGACTTTTGCCTTTACTGGAAAGGCCTGAAGCCAGAAGAACAGTCAGTATTAAAAAATGGACTAACAAAAAATACCGACACTCTAAGTGTGGAAAATGTCAATAATTTCATTCAAAGACAAATCTATGTTGAGAGTCACAACGTACTTGAACAAAATAAATTATTTACAGAATTAGAACTTACCCAACAGAAAGAGTGCTCTCAAGTTATTCAAAAGGTTTCTAAAACGATGAATAAGTATGAATTCTCTTTCTTACCGTCAGAATGCTTTTATGGCCTAAGCGGATTGAGATGGCTACCAGAAAAAATTGTTGAGAGATTGAAAGGTGGAATATTTATTGATGTTGGAGCCTACGAAGGAGACACTGCTATATTTTTTAAAGAAACTTTTTCCCCCAACCAGATTTATGCCTTTGAACCAGACAACAAAAACTTTGAAATTCTCCAAAAAAATTGTGAACTAACAGAAGATCTAATAATTACTCCTGTTAAACTTGGCCTAGCAGAAAAAGATGGAAAAGCTCGTCTGGAAAGCAAAGGCGGAGAATCACATTTGAGCGAAAACGAGGCAGACCAAGAATTGAACTTAGTTAATTTCGATAATTTTTGGAATAACAACAATACACAAAACAAGAAAAAGATTGATTTAATTAAAATGGATGTTGAGGGTGCGGAAATTCTCGCTCTAGAAGGAATGAAACACACAATCAAGGAATATGCCCCCGTACTGGCGATTTCCATTTACCATCGGCCCGAGGATTTCTTCACCATAAAGCCTTGGCTAGCAGATCTTTGCCCAAAATATAAATTTATCATTAGAAAGGCGTCCCCTTTTTCTTTAACAGGAGAAACGATGCTTATTGCTTTTACCGATTAAAAAATATGCAAAAAATAAAAAATCTAGGTAAATCGATCCTGGGAAAAATATATTTCACCTGGCTAACACCTTTTGCCTTAAAAAAGATTAACCTCACCAAGAAGAATATTTTTACACCAGATGAAGCCTATGAATGGACAGAAAAATTTTCTTATGGACCAAAAATTAGAGGTCTAAATATTAATTTTCGATCTTCGCAAATAAAAGAAGAAATAATTGGATTAACCTCGGAAGTAAATAAGTACCAGCCTAAAATAATCCTAGAAATAGGCACGGCTACCGGCGGAACTCTTTTTATGTTTACTAAAGCTGCTTCAATGGAAGCAGAGATTATTAGTATTGATCTACCATTTGGTCGCTATGGTGCGGGATATTTGGAATATCGATCACCGCTGATGATTGCTTTTGCAAGCAAATGCCAAAAGATGAATTTATTACGCCTTGACTCACACGCCCCGGAAACATTAAATAAATTATTAAAAATATTAGGCGAAAGAAAAATTGATTTTCTATTTATTGACGGCGATCATAGTTATGAAGGAGTAAAATTGGATTTTGAAACTTATCTACCACTCGTTAACCCTGGTGGCATTATTGCTTTTCACGATATCGTAGAAAATGATTTCGACAGTTCGTTCGGCACTCAGATTTTCTGGAAAGAAATAAAAAATAATTATGATCATCAAGAATTTGTTAAAGAAAACCGCGGAAATACTGGTTGTGGGATTGGTTTAATAAAACTACCAAAAAATTAAATTTAATTATGAATAAAGTTTTTGAAACTCCAATTCTATTATTACTATTTAACCGCCCAGAAGAAACGGCTCTGCTTTGGGAAAAGATCAAAGAAATTAAACCAAAAAATCTTTATATAGCCGCCGACGGGCCGCGACCCCAAAACCAAGATGACCAAAAAAATTGTGCTACCACTCGAAAGATAATTACTGAAGGCATTAACTGGGACTGCAAACTACACTTCCTATTCAGAGACGAAAATCTAGGTTGTGGCGTGGCAATCCAATCCGCAATATCTTGGTTTTTTGAACAGGCTCCTGAGGGGATAATACTTGAAGATGATTGTCTACCCCATGAAGACTTTTTTGATTTCTGTGAAAAATTATTGGAACGATATCGCAACGAAAAAAAGGTATTCATGATAAGTGGTAGTTGCACTCCTGGAAATTTTCAAATGACCACATCCGATGATTATCTTTTTACTTATGTTCCAAGCGCCTGGGGATGGGCCACCTGGAGACGTTCTTGGAACAAATATGACTTCGGCCTGGCAGAGTTAGACAATTTTGAAAAAGAAAAAATAATTGTTGATCTTTTTCCACAAAAAAAACATCAACAATATTGGTTAAATTTCTTTCATGAAATTAAAAACAAAAAAATAAACAATTGGGACTACCAACTCGCCTTTACTTCTTTTAAGGAGCGAGGCTTATGTATTAGGCCGAAAAATAACCTTGTCCAAAATCTAGGAACAACTACTATTAATGGCAAAATTAAATCTATCCAGACAACCAGTCCATTGCGTATCAATAAACACCCAATTGAGGTCGCTGAAAATAAACAGGCTGACGAGGCGATAATGAAAGAATTAACAGCCCCCTTGCATCAGCTCAAATTCATCCTGAAAAAGATTGGCATATTCTACATTTTAAAAAATATCCATAAAAATCTATGATAATTGGAATTTTTCTGGAAAAATTTACCAAGACAGAATTAGTAAAGGACCCAGGATTGATTGCAATGGGTTTAGTTAATAATGGCTTCAAGGTCAAGATATTCGCTCATGAATCATCTTCGGAAGTTTCCGAAAAATTCCCAACAGAAAGCTTGAGTGAAGAGCAACAAAACCAAAGTGATTACTGGAAAAAATCTGGTATTGAAACATTGATTATTTACTCTTGGCTTTCACTTCGCTATTCTAAATTAATATGCGCAGCAAAATCTGCCGGTCTTAAAGTAATCCTAAAGCTTGACTCTGATGGGAATCTCATCCATCCTCTCAAACCAAGTTATTTAAAAGTTTTCGGACTGGATAAAAAAATAATCTCAAAAACTATCCATTTACTAAGAATTGTCCAGTGGTGGATTTTTCCGCAATTTATCAGCAAAAAGAAAATTCAACAAATAAAAAATTGCGACTCGTTGATAATAGAGACTCCAATAGCAGCTAAAAATCTTAAGTATTCTCTCTCTTTCTGGCATCAACTTCCACTAGCTGAAAAAATTAAAATAATCCCAAATCCAATTACTGATTGGCCGGAAAAAGTAGAAGTAAAAAAAAATATTATAACTGCTATCGGCCGATGGGACGATACGAGAAAAAATTCCGCCGGCCTTGTTACTACTTTGTCTAAATTAAAAAGCACTTGGCAAATTCAATTAATAGGTCAAGGTTCTGCTGAGTTGGCGGTCAAGATAAAAAAAAGTAATCCGGAAATTTCCATCCAAGGCATAGAAAAACTTAGTCACACCGAAGTCCTTCAAAAACTAACAGAAGCAAAAATTATTTTTGCTCCATCAATAGCGGAGAGCTTTAATTTGGCCGTCGCAGAAGGTCTTTGTTGTGGTTGCTCCTTTATTGGCGGCCCCTTGCCGAGCTTTATTTATTTTTCAAATAACGGCGAAACGGGATTCGTCACTAAAGATAATAAAACTGAATCATTCAAAACTGCTTTGGAGAGTGAAATAATTAAATGGGAAAATGGCGGCTACGATGCCATAAAAATATACTCCTACTGGAGGAAAGAATTGGGATTAGAAAATGTAAGCCAAAAAATTATTAAATTGATCAACTCCTTATGACCATCACCGCAATAATTTTAAACTACAAGAATTACAAAGATGTCTGCGTCTGTATTCAGTCATTGGAAAAGCAAATTTTACCTGACGGACATACCTTAAATATTTTAGTTATAGACAATAACTCAGAAGACGATTCAACAATTAAATTACAGGAAACATTTCCCAAACACCGCTATATTTTTAACACTCAGAACCTTGGCTTTGCTAAAGGAGTTAACCAAGGTTTTGGCCTCTGCCCTAACAGCGACTATTTCTTATTAGTTAACAACGACGCTGAACTATCTCCGGATTGTCTCAACCTGCTAATTGAAATTGGTAAGAATGAATCGTTGGTCGGTCCAGCAATATTCTATAAGACTGAACCAGATAAAATTTGGCAAGGCGGTGGTTTCTTCTCAAAATTAAAAATGGGAGTCAGCGTACCCGATAAAAATTTGGGCTTAAAACCTAGGGCTTCGCAAAGGGTTGATTTTCTCTCTGGATGCATTCTCTTAATTCCAAAAAATGTCATTGGCTCAATTGGCAATTTTGATGAAAAATTTTTCTTCTACGGTGAAGACCTTGATTTTTGTCTGCGCGCAAAAAAAGCCGGCATACCGGTGATTTATTGTTCAGAAGCAAAAGCCTGGCATAACATTAAGCCGATTGCTCGCAGCCGCACCGGAAAATTTGTTTTGCAAAACCTCGCCTTCAGCTACCAGCTGATTATTAAAAAACACTACCGAACTCTTCGTATATACGGTTTATTTTTATTTATCTTTATTTACACTCCCTTCCGTTTCTATCAAATAATTTCTGGCGGAAATAATTGGAAAAACATTGGCAACTGGTTCAAGGGAGGAATCAAGGGCTGGCAAACAAAAATATGAAAAATAAAATCTTATTCATCCTAACTCGCCCGCCATATCCAGCAGTGGATGGCACTAGAGAAAGAATTCTCGGCGAACTTAAAAGTCTAAGTACTGACTTTCAGATTGACTTACTTATAATTAGTAACGAGGAACTAGCTGAAAAGGCAAAAACATATCTCAGAGACTTAAGTAGTGGAGAAATTTTTTATTT
>CAINDR010000047.1 GCA_903847415.1 Candidatus Falkowiibacteriota bacterium | reverse complement strand
TAGAAAGAGGAAAGACCAGTGGTCGAGCTGATGACACTTTAGAAGTCTTTGAGGACCGCTATAAGGCTTACCTTGAGGAGACAAAGCCACTTGTCGATAGTTATCGTGAAAAAGGAATATTAGTTGAGATAGACGGAAATGACACGGCAGAAAATATTTTTAATAATCATATTAAGCCGCTAATGGAATCATATTTAAAATAATCGATAAAAATAGAAAAGACCATCTTGTTGATGGTCTTTTTTTAGAAAAAATAACTAATCTATTAGTGTCTTGGCAAGAACTTCTATTAACTTGCCCTCGGCTTTCATGATGGGTTCATACAATTCAAGAGAGAATTTAGTCATAAAAAATGAATAATGCACCCTGCCACATAAACCTAAGTATAAATCACGAATAGAAATTTTATCAGAATTTCTAATAAACGGCAAAATAGCTTGATATTCTGCTGAATTTTTCAGCTCCAATATTTTATCACAACGCAGATTAAAAATTTGTGCAAAGTGATAATGCAAACCTTTAAATAGTTTTAAATAATCAGCGCCAAATTTTTCTTTAAGAATATTTTGCAGGGCAAGAAAATTAGCATCACCCAAATGGATTTGCAAAAATTCATCAAAAAGAACATCACCTAAAGACCAACCCCAAACTTCAATAACATTATTTTGAGAAGAAATCTTTCTAAAAATCACCTCTTTGTCTTCAGTAGATCCGCCGTACTCTTTTTCAATATTAGCCCTAAGAAGATTAGCTTGCTCTAAACTAATTAAAGGCATCTTTGGCAAAAAAGCTATTACCTCAGACAAATTATTGCCTAGGATTTGTTGAGGATTATAAAATTGTAAAATACTCTGATAAATCTCTTTGATTTTAATCTCAGAGTTACTTGAACAATCACAAACATCACAGCTATTACAACGCACCCCCTCGATAATTTCTATCTCCTGAAAAAAATAAAACCTTAATTTGATGTTATCAAAAACTACTTTTGAGATTGGTAAATAGTCTATGAAAACACCCTGGTGATTTCCAGTAATCACAACATTTACTAGCGGCCAGCCGCCAGCCGATTCAAACTCGGCTCTAACCTTAAATTCAACATAATTCGCTTGCTTCATTGATTTATAAATTTTTAAATTACTACTATTTTAAAACCCAATTAACATTCTAAATATACTGCCATCTGAATCTATTTTTGTCAACAAGAAGCTAAAATTAAACAAAAAAGGAAGCCATCCTGGCCTCCTTTTTTATATTTTGAGTTTTAATTATTCTTCATTTTTCATTTCAATTGGTTTCTTTGGTGCTGTATCTACATCTTTAGTCTTAATCACCAACCAAATTGCCTTACGAATAACTTCCATTAATTTTGGATCATCTTTCAAAAACTTTTTGGCATTTTCACGGCCCGTTCCAAGTTTTGTGTCTTTAAAGGTGTAAGTATTGCCACTCTTCACAATCACTCCGTATTCAACCCCGGCATCAAGCATATCCCCGGAAAGCGAAATTCCTTCATTGTACATGATGTCAAATTCGCAAGTTCTAAAAGGAGCGGCGACTTTATTTTTAACAATTTTTACCTTCACGCGATTACCAATAATATTTTCCCCCTGTTTAATTTGGGCTGCACGACGAATCTCTACTCGAACAGAAGCATAGAATTTTAGAGCATTACCACCAGTAGTAGTTTCTGGGTTACCAAAGAAAACGCCAATCTTATTTCTGATCTGATTAATAAAAATAACAACGGTGTTTGTTCTTGCAATCGAGCCAGTTAATTTTCGCAAAGCTTGACTCATCAAACGAGCCTGAAGACCCATGTGAGAGTCGCCCATATCACCTTCAATTTCTTTCTGAGGAACTAAGGCGGCCACACTATCAACAACTACAACATCGACGGCATTTGAACGAACCAAGGTTTCCACAATTTCCAAAGCTTGCTCACCAGAATCTGGCTGAGAAATTAACAATTCTTTAATATTTACACCAATTTTAGCGGCATAATCTGGATCAAGAGCGTGTTCGGCATCAACAAAAGCGGCGATTCCGCCAAGCTTCTGAGTTTCAGCAACGATGTGTTGAGCGAGTGTGGTTTTTCCCGATGATTCTGGTCCATAGATTTCAATCACCCGACCACGTGGCACACCACCAATACCAAAGGCAACATCTAAAGACAAACAACCCGTTGGAATAGCGTCAACATCAGTTTTTCTGGCATCACCAAATTTCATAATTGCTCCTTCACCAAATTTGGTTTTAATTTGTTCCATCGCTGACAAAGCCGCGGCAAATTTTTTATCACTTGCACCAGACTCGTTTTTTACCGGCTCAGAAGCCGTTACTTTTTTCTCTTTTGGCATAAAAATTAAATTAACAAATAAATCAGCTCAACGCCACCAAAATTATAACAGAGGCGTGATAAAAAAATTATAAAAAGAAAGACAAAAAAAGATATTCTTATCTTACCTATATTATACAGCATTTATGGTTTAAATAGAAATAATCTGACCTTTTTTCAAAAATCATCCAATTGCCAATTTAAAATTGAAAAACACTTGAAATTACTAGGTTTTTTATAGTTTTTAATAAAAAACCGATCACCACTCTTGGTAATCGGCTTGCTATCTTGTTTCAGCTATTTAAGCTCTAAAATTAATTTTTCGAAAGCCTCTTGAGCTTCACTTTCATCAAAGTATTTTTTAGAAAATAAATCATACTTCATATCGATATTAACAACATCTCCTGGACCAGGATAATAAGTCTTTATATATTTTTTAACTAAAAAATCTCCGTCAAAAAATATACCATTTTTTTCTAAATTACCAAGAGTAATCAATTCTGTTTGTCGCTTTTCCGTATTAATTTTTTGTTGAAAAGTTTCGTAAAATTTTAAATCTGTCCCCAGAATAAATGCATTGATTATAAAATTTTCTTTCTCTTGTTTTGTACCCGGCAAGAATGCCAAATAAACAATTTTCTCAATCGCTAAAAAATGCTGACCAAAAAATAAAAAATTTCCTTGAGCACAAATTTCTTCAACTCGTGCATCAATTTCTGTTTTTTTTATTTCTTCAGAATAAATAGCTTCACTAGTTGCTAGGCAAATGAGAGCACTATTTTCGCTAAAGCATTTTCTAAAATAAAGGATCTCGCTAATTTCGATCTCCTGTCCGCCAAACATCATTTTTCCCTTCATTATTTCATGATTTTAAGTTATTAATTAACCTAAAAATATATCAGATAAAACGTTTACTGTCAACTAAGATTTTTTGTACAAAAAAACACCATTATTCTGGCGGCGACCTATCTTCCCAGGGCTCAGGCCCAAGTATTGTCGGCGCTGAAGGGCTTAACTGCTGAGTTCGGGATGGAATCAGGTGTGTCCCCTTCGCTTCAACCACCAAAATGATGATGTTTTTTTGTTACTTACTGTTGATTATAGCTTTCGAAAAAGCCACGAAAAAAGTAAGAGATCTTTGTATAAAACAAAAGTGTGAGGAAATCATATGGTTTATTAGTACGTCTCAGCTGAATGTATTGCTACACTTACACTTAACGCCTATCAAGGTCATCGTCTTTGACCAACCTATGAAACCTAATCTTAGAGACAGCTTCGCGCTTAGATGCTTTCAGCGCTTATCTTAACCGAAGGTAGCTACCCTGCGATGCACTTGGTAGTACAGCAGGTACACTAGAGCTTCGTCCTTCCCGGTCCTCTCGTACTAAGGAAGGGCCTCTTCAAGTTTCCACGACCACAGTGGATAGGAGACCGACCTGTCTTACGACGGTCTGAACCCAGCTCGCGTGCCGCTTTAATGGGCGAACAGCCCAACCCTTGGGAGCTTCTCCACCCCCAGGATGCGACGAGCCGACATCGAGGTGCCGAACCAGGTCGTC
>CAINDR010000046.1 GCA_903847415.1 Candidatus Falkowiibacteriota bacterium | reverse complement strand
TGATTAATATCTATATGGATTATTATAATAACAGGAGATATCAATGGGATTTAAAAAAGATGACCCCGGTACAATACCGAAATCATCTTTTAGCTCGAGTCTAGTTTTTACCCCGTGTCCACTTTTTGGGGTACAGTTCAAAATGATCGGTTTTTTATTAAAAAGAGGAGTAATTTTACTCCTCTTTAAACTTATCCTGTGTAAATAAGACCGGTACAAAGCTTTTCATCAAGTTGACTGGTGTCAGATTTTGTATAAACAAAACTGCCAGTTTGATGATTAACATAAGAATATAAAGTATAGTTGTTATTTAGATTAGCAACCGTCGCTCCACACTGAAAGGTTACCGAGCTAGAACTCAATAACACATCCGGAAAAAGAGTCTGCGCAGTCATTATGCCGATTGGACCTGGTAAAATAAAATTTTCTGGCAACAGCCGCACAAAAGATTGAGCAGCATTGAAAGAAAAACCTCGAAAAGGAAAAAAAATCAAACAAACAACGTATTTCTTTGCCATTTTTTCTAAAAGAATTTTATGTCCATTATCGATAATGCTAGTTTTGTTCTTTAAGTCATAGACTGAACAAAAAGTTTTATCAGGAAACATTCTTTGATAAGCCATGCCAACCTCTTTTAAAAAAATAGCTTCTAAAACTTCTCCATAGTCTCTTCCCTCGCCATTTTCACTAAATACAATCTGAATATTTGGCAAAATAATTGGAAGCCATAAACCATGTAAGAGATTTTTTAAAACTGGATCGAGTTTTAAACTTCTTACCAAATCTTTAGTTGTTTGATGATATTCATCCAAACTTGGAGCTAAGCCAGGAAATGACCGACTAAAGTTGTCTAGACGACTCTCGTAGTCATAAATTTTTTTGGGCGGAAGAAAAGTGTTCTCATATTCGCAGACACTTAATCCTGGCAAAGGCACAAAACAACCATTTTGATCAATCACAATTTGATCCTCGATTTTAATTCGAAAACGACCACTTAATAATTTCCAAACAGCATCTTCGCCACCCAAACGATCAATTAATTCGACTAACTGATTTTTACTAAAACCAGGAATTATTTCTTTTTTCATTTTTTTATTTTTAATGAATGATCTCCATCCCGGAGACGAGGTCTCTTGAGATATTCTTAATTTCAAGAGCCTTTTATTTAACCACAAAAATGCAAAAAAAACAAGAAGTTACTTTAAACCTTTATTTTTTAACTATTTTATGCTAAAATAATCTTATAAAAATATGAAAGAAAATTTAGAAATTTGTATTCCATACAATAAGGAGCACGAAAAAAAAGAAAAAAGTGCAAATGAATTAAGCGATTTTTTTCTTAAGAATCTTGAGAAAAAAGGTTTTTTAATCTTCTTAAAAGATTCTGGTATTTTTACTGGAACAATTCCTTTTGAAGACGAAAATGAGGCTGACAAAAATCAAATCGAAAGCTGGGGTGATCGTCTTGAAAAAATATTTGAAAAAGCAGTTTCCCGACAAGAACACCAAATTGACCGCCAAGAGCTAACCAAAATGGCAATCGATAAAATTATCAAACTAAAAGACAGTGGCGAAATTCCGCCTTCTAATTATCTAAATTTTTTCTACCAAAAAATATCATAAACACCAAAAAACATGCAAAAGCATGTTTTTTGTTAATCACTGTCCTAATTTAAAATAGTAAAATTAAATCACAATATTGATTATTTTTTTGGGAACATAAATAATTTTTTTAATTTTCTGGTCACCAATCAAATTACTTATTTTCTCTCTTTTTAACGCAACACCTTCAATTTCTTCCTGAGAAGCACTGGCTGATAAAACAAAATTATCTCTAATTTTTCCATTAATCTGCACGACGATCGACATTTCCTGATCGAAATCAGACGATAAAGCTTCGTTATATTCTGGCCAAGATTGTAAAAAGATAGAATCATGATGACCAAAGAGAGACCATAGCTCTTCGCATAAGTGAGGGGCAAAAGGAGAAAAAATTAACAATAATTTTTTATAATCGGCTAAAATAATTTTATCCTCTTTTTCTAATTCATTAACCAAAATCATTAAAGCACTAATGGCTGTATTAAATTTAAAGTTATCAATGTCATCAGATACTTTTTTAATAGTCTTATTCAATAAATAACTGATTTTTTTATTTTCCCCTCCTTCTTTGGAGACTTTAAATTGTAATTTCCAAACTTTATCTAAAAACCTTTTAGTTCCAACCACGCCATTATTATTCCAGGTGATGCTTTGAGAAAAAGGTCCCATAAACATTTCGTAAACACGCAAAGCATCTACTCCAAATTCCTGAATAATATCATCGGGATTAATCACGTTAGACCACCTTTTACTCATCTTTCTGCCGTCTTCAGCCAAAATCAACCCCACATGAACCAGTCGTTTAAATGGCTCCTTAGTCGAAACAACTCCGATATCCAAAAGAAATTTATGCCAAAAACGAGCATAAAGAAGATGTCTGGTCGCATGCTCCGCTCCACCAACATAAAGATCAACTGGCATCCAATGTTTTTCTAAATTAGGGTCAATTAATTTTTCTTGATTTTTTGGATCAATATAGCGCAAATAATACCAACTGGAACCTGCCCACTGAGGCATAGTATTTGTCTCTCTCTTAGCTTCTTGGCCACATTTTGGACACTTAGTATTAACCCACTCCGAGATATTGGCCAGCGGTGATTCACCAGTACCAGATGGCTCATAATTCTCTACTGGTGGTAGTTTTAATGGTAATTCGCTTTCTGGCACCCCAACAGCACCACAAGATGGACAATGAATAATTGGAATAGGTTCACCCCAATATCTTTGACGAGAAAATACCCAGTTTCTCATTTTGTAATTTACCTTCTTTTGACCAAGATCTTTCTTTGCTAACCACTCAGCCATTTTTTCTCTTGCTAAAGAGGAATGGAGACCATTATAATCTTCGGAATTAATTAAAATTCCATCTTCGGTAAAAGCAGATTCTTGAATTGAGTGAACTTCTTCAAGATCACGAATTACTTGCTTGATCGGTAAATTATATTTCTTGGCAAAAAGATAATCTCTTTCATCATGAGCAGGAACAGCAATAACCGCTCCAGTGCCATAAAAACCAAGAACATAATCAGCAACAAAAACCGGAATTTTTTCTCCAGTAAAGGGGTTAATGGCCTTAATGTTTTCTAATTCAATTCCTTTTTTATCTTTTTGTAAATCAGTTCTCTCTAACTCCGTCTTATTTTGAGCTTGATTAACATATTCCAAAACTTCCGAATAATTGCTAATTTTTTCTTTCAACTTTTCAATTAACTGATGCTCTGGGGCAATCACGATGTAAGTGACACCAAAGGCTGTGTCGAGTCTGGTGGTATATACTCTTATTTCTTCGTCACTGTCTTCTAGTGCTAACTTAAACTCCACCCCCTCACTTCGACCAATCCAATTTCTTTGCTGTTCTTTAATAAAATCCTCCCAATCCAAATTCTCTGTATCTAAGTCATAAAGAAGACGATCAGCATAATCTGTCATTCTTAACACCCACTGACGAAGTTTTCTTTGAATCACTTCAGAACCGCAACGTTCGCACTTCCCTCCCTCCAAATCCTCATTAGCCAAAACTGTCTTGCAACTTGGACACCAATTAACCGGCTCTTCGGATTCATAGGCCAATCCTTTTTCAAACATCTTCAAAAAAATCCACTGAGTCCAACGATAATATTCAGGATCAATTGTGTTGATTTCCTTGCTCCAGTCATAAGTAAAGCCAAACATTTCTAGTTGTTTTTTGTAGCGCTTAATATGCTCACTCACAAAAATATTTGGATTAATCTTGTTTTTAATCGCATAATTTTCAGCCGGCAAACCGAAAGCATCCCAACCCATTGGATGAAGAACAGAGAAACCCTGAAGCATCTTCTGACGAGCAACAATATCGGTTGCGATATAGCCTTTTGGGTGACCAACATGAAGTCCGGAGCCAGAAATATAGGGAAACATATCCAAAACATAAAACTTTTTTTGGTCTTTTGTTTCTAACGATTGATACAAATTACCCGTTGCCCATGACAGTTGCCACTTTTTTTCAATTAATTGCGGGTTGTAGTGATTATTATTGTTTTCCATAAAAAAATATTACCATCTCAATATACTACAAAAAGGATAATTTTTCAATAATCCTAGTAAATAAAGATAAAAAGAGATAATTTTTCTAAAATAACCAAAATCGATAGAATATTTAGGACAGAAACCTAAACAATAAAAAAAATGTTGCAATGTTTTGAATAATCAATAAAGGAATCCCGAGCAAGAAATACCATTTACTAGTTTTATGATGAAAAATAAACATCCCAGCATAAACACCAATACTGCCAAAAATTGAGGCCATAAAAAACATCATGCCCTCAGAAATACGCTCGGAACCAATTTTTTTTGATTTAATTTTATCAATCATCATGACCAAAAAAGACCAGAAATTGATAATAGAAAATAACACCAAAAATAATAATAACTGCTTTTCAGTCATGAAAAATAAAAGATTAATTTTGTTCAGCAGAACTTATTGCCGATAAATCAGTCGCCTCGCCATCATACTGCTCTAAATAAATAGCAGACAAATCAGCAATAAATTTATTTTTATTAGAATAAATCAGGTGATTATTATCAACTGTTAATAATTTTTGAATCATCATCTTGATTACCGGCTTGTATTTCTTTTTTAATTTTTGAAATTTTTCACTATTTGGACTCAAAGATTTTAGATCGCTATTAACTGTTAAATCAGCAAGTTTAAGAATCAAGAGTTTTGGGTCAGAAATAATCTGCTCAACATGTTCGGAGTATAACTTATTAATAAAATCTTGTTTATCTTCACCTGATAAATTTAAATCATCCGCCAGGTCATTATAATTATAATTAGTAATACTCTCGACATAAGCACAAACTTGATCACCAAAACGATCTTTTATTTCTCGAAAGCTCCAAGATTTAAAAATTTCCTGATGCTTCTTTTTCAGTTTGTCATCAATATTGATTTGAACCCCTGTGCGATTCGGATATTTTCGATTCATTCTTTCTAAAAATATCCGCTCACGCTGATCCTCCACACTATCATGAATTAAAGCGGCAATTACTAACTCTGGGTCATCACTAACCTCCATGACTCTTTCAGCAACTGCTAATGGATGACTAGCAAACAATCGACCATCAAAACGATCTGGTTGGGGTAAGTGGATTTCGAGCATAAAATCCAGAGCTTCTTGGATTTTTAAGGCATCGCTATCTTTAAATTTTTCAATTACCTTATTCCTGAAAAGAAGAATTTCTTTCTCTATTTTTTCTCTTCTCGCCATGATTTCCGTGGTATTGGTTACTAACTCAAAAGACATAAAAAAATATAAATAAAATTGAATT
>CAINDR010000045.1 GCA_903847415.1 Candidatus Falkowiibacteriota bacterium | reverse complement strand
TGATTAATATCTATATGGATTATTATAATAACAGGAGATATCAATGGGATTTAAAAAAGATGACCCCGGTACAATACCGAAATCATCTTTTAGCTCGAGTCTAGTTTTTACCCCGTGTCCACTTTTTGGGGTACAGTTCAACGAGGGTCTGTTTTTTTAAGTTGAGATAATAAAAAATATTTTTGAGTTGTATAATTATGCAGCTTCTTGTAATTTTTCAACTGGAGCAATTTCTTCAACTTTTTTAGCAGAGAAAAATTTATCCGCCATTACTTTAGCACTCTCAACGCCACCAGCATGTCCAGCCTCAGCAGGTGTTTCATCTGCTAATTTTGCCATAGCGAGTATTTCTTCTTGTTGTTGAGGACTTAATACTTGTTCGGCTAAGTCTTTCTGAAAATTTTCAAATGCTACTGCTGAACTACCAAAGGTTCTCGCTAAAGCATTACGATTATCATAACCATTTTTTGCTAAAGTTTTACCTAAGCCACCAAACACAACCGAACCATCAGCACCACGATTAACAATATTCATCACACTAGAAAAAGATCTTCTAGCAGCTCCCTTGGGTTCTGCATCTTGAACTGATCTGATTTTGTTAATCAATAAACCTAATTCCTTAGCATCAATAGCTCCTGGATTAGCTTTGTTAGTATTTATCAAAAAACTGTCCATTGTTTCCAACAACTCCTCTTGAAACTTATTATAGGCCTCTGCGCTAGAAAGTTGTGAGAACTCTTGCTTCATTTGAGCTAAGACTTCCATATCATAGCCAACTTTTTCAACTAAACGCTTTTCAGCAGCAGTCTTTGGTTCCAAAGAAACTTCTTGATCAATTGATTTTTTTGTTGATTCTGCTGTTTCAATAATGGATTTGATTTGTTTTTGAACATTGTCCATGGCACCAGCATCAACTAATAGTTGATTATTTTTTTGCTCAGCTAGGTCTTTGTCCATTTTATCCCTTACTAAATCTGCGGCAGCTGAATCAATTTTTTCAATTTCAGAGCCCTCTTTCACCGCGATTACTTCTTCTTTAGCTGTGGTGTTCTCAAAATTAATAGCCATATAATTAGATTAATAATTAAAAAATTTACCTATTTTTAAACATTATAATACTTTTAGGAAAAAGTATCAAATTGGAATTTAAACACCACCACCAACTACATCTGAACCACTTTTTCCACTTGCTTCACGAGCAAGTTCTTGGTCATCAATCATTTGGCTAATCTTACCTTCAGAAAGTAGCTGTTTGGCAACATTTTGAACAAAAAGGGCATAAGCTTCTTGCATTCCATTGCTAACCGAGAGATTCATAAAAATCTTTTTCATCATCCCTGGGTTAGTCTTTGCAATAAATTGTTTTTTTAATTCTTCAGTCAAATAAGTTCCATAAAAATGTTCGATGTTTTGAAGAATTGAAAAGACATGTAACTCGGAATTAAATTCATCTGTGTCATCACCAGCCTCCACAAAACTGTCTACATAAGACTGGATTCTTTCTTTGGCTTTCTTTAATTCTTTGTTTTCTTTTTTTGCCAATAAATCATCGGCTAAATCCAAGACTTTTTGGGTTAAAATCAATTGAAATTTACTTTTTTCTAATTTATTTTTTAAAGTTTCTGGATTGCTAAAATCTTTTTTATATTCTTCGGTTAATTCATGATGAATATCATTCTTAATTTCCTCTTGAATTTTTGAAAATTGAGAAATCAATCGATCCTCTAATTTTTGCAATTCTTCTTGTTGTTGTTTTTTTTCTTCAGGAGAATTTTCCTTCTTAATTGTCTGATAAGCTTCCGATAAACCAGCTGAGAGATGATTAATTTGTTTCTGATCTTGATGCCTAGCTAAATTAAGAGCATTTTGATGTTCGGCTAATTTATCTGCTTTTGTCTCTACTGTTTCCGCTAAATCTGGGGAGGCATTTTGAAAATCTTCTCCTTGATTTTCTGTTGCGACTAACTGCTCCTCATTTTTTCCCTTGATTTCATTGATGCTCATATAATTAAAATAAGAGTTTAATTAAGACATTTTTTAATACCTCTTAATAATACCACAATAAATGACAAATGTCAAGTTAAATCTTAATTACTACTGGCAAAACCATTGGGCGACGTTTTGTTTGATTAAACAAGAACTGTCCAATATCATTTCGGATCTTATTTTTAATATAATCATCATCGGAAGGAATTTTTTTGTCCTGTTCTTTAACAATATTTTTAACCCTCGTTCTGGTTTTTTCAATTAAATCACGGTTTTCCTTCATATGAACAAAACCTCGAGAAATTAAATCTGGATTACCAATCAGATCGCCAGTTTTGGAATCAATGGTGGTGATTACCACAATCATGCCATCCTCGGACATCATTCGGCGATCACGCAAAACAATTTCCGAAACATCACCAACTCCGAGACCATCAACCATCACATACTCAGTTGGCACTTTTTCTTTGGTTAACAAACCAACGACTCCCTTAGCAGAACGACTGAATTCAACTACCTGACCATTGTCAGCAACAAAAATTTTGTCTTTTGGAATACCCACTTGTTCAGCTAACTCAGCATTCGCTCTCAACATGTAATGATTGGCTTCAATTGGCATGTAGTATTCTGGTTTTACCAAGCGCATCATTAATTTCAAATCTTCCTGCTTAGCGTGGCCACCAGCATGAATATCTAACATTTTATAATTAATAATTTTTGCTCCTTGGCGGACGACAATGTCCATTAAGTTTTGAATACTTCTTTCATTTCCTGGAATCACTGAGGAGGAAAATAAAACCGTATCGCCTTGCTTAATAGCCAAACTACGATGTTCTCCGCGAACTAGTCGAGAAAGAAAAGCATTGCTTTCTCCTTGAGCACCAGAGCCAATAATAATAACTTTATTGTCCGGAATTTTTGCCAAATCTTTATCTTCAGCTAAAATTCTAGGATCAAATTTTAAGTAACCAATTTCCTTGGCAACTTCAACATTGTTATTAATACTTCTCCCCTGTAAATTTACTCGACGACCATAACGAGCTGCGAGTTCAAAAATTTTCTGAATACGAGAAAGTTGGGAAGCAAAGGTTCCGATAATAATTCGCCCATCAATTTTTTCAAACAATTTTCCCATTTCATCACCAATCGCTGATTCTGAAATCTGATAACCAGGATGTGTAGCATCTGTGGAATCGGCCATTAACATCAAAATACCACGAGAACCGATTTGAGCGATTCGATTAAGATCCGCTGGCTTATCGTTTACTGGTGTAAAATCGATTTTAAAGTCTCCAGTATGAATAATTGTTCCAACTGGCGTAGTAATAATAATTGCAAAACAATCTGGAATGGAATGATTAACTCTTAAAAATTCCATATTAAAAGATGAACCCAATTTAAAATTGCTATGGTCATCAATTTCTTTAATCTTCAAAAGAGGAGCGCTCTTATATTCTTGATGACG
>CAINDR010000044.1 GCA_903847415.1 Candidatus Falkowiibacteriota bacterium | reverse complement strand
TGAGTACGGAATTTTTTAATTAATTTTTCTTTGTCTTTCTTGGTCATCATAAATTTCTTCGCCTAAACCAAGGAATAATCCCTAAGACGGGGGTTATTTCCGAGAAAAGGTGCAATTTAGTTTTTTTATAATTATTTGCTTAAAGCGTTTACTTTTTTCATTAAGCGTGATTTTTTGCGGGCAGCAGTGCCTTTTTTAATAACGCCATTTTTTGCAGCCTTATCTAAAGCCTGAAAAGTTTTTGGCAAAGCTTCTTTAACACCGGCATCCTTGGCAACAATCGCCTTTAAATTAGTTTTCACTAATTTTTTAACGGTTTCTTTCTGTTTTTTGTTGGCTACATTGCGCTTGATGCTTTTGCGCAACTCTTTCTGAGCCGATTTCTTGTTTGGCATAGAATAATTTTGCTTTTATTAGTCAAAAAATAATTAGTTTTTTGCAGTTCTTTATAAGTAATAAGATGGTAGCATAAATATTAGAAAAAAACAAGGGGGTTTGTTCTTCTTGATAAATAAAAAAACCTTTCTCAATAGAAAGGTTTTCTCGATAATTTTTTCTGAATTAGATTTTTAAATTCAGACCAATGGTAAATCTTTTAACCTTGAATTCAAGGTCATATGCTGGGTTTACCCAGACACTCACACCATTTAAGGTGTATTTCAGGGAAACACCAGTTCCGTTGTATCTCCAGGAGATTAATCCTAGAGAAACGCTTTTGTTTAATGAATATTCAAGAGTACTTTTGTACCACCAGTTGTCATGGCCGACCCCTTTTTCAATGCAGGTGAAGAAGGAAACCTTGTTATTTCCTAACCAGATGCTACTGGAAGTTCGGTATAACGAAGAAACGGTTTCAATCCCGATCTGGAGGCTTAATTCACACCATTTTGTTGGTGTATAGGAAAATCCAACGAGCCCTTCAGCCCACTTTTCTTCAACAAGGAAGAAATAGGATATTTTAAACTGGCCGCCAGTGTCTAGTTTTGCCCCATAACCGAAAACATTAAAATCCGGTTCGATTTTGCCATTTTCGGTATATTTTCCGAAAATTTGGATTTGAGCATTAACATTTGAAAAATTTACAACTAATAAAAATACAACTAATAATTTTCTCATGATAATTGGTTTTTTGGTGAATATGTTATTTTAATGATCATTTTCGACTAAGTTTTAAGTACAGCACAGTTAATTAAAGTTGTCAATGATATGATAAATTTATATTGTATTTACCGCAATTTTAAGTTTAATAGTTATAATAATTAAAGTATTAACACTGGTCGGTATTTGCTTAAAAGTTTATCTTTTGTTAAACTAAAGATAACCTTTAATTATATTATTATCTAAATATATGGAAAATTTAATCGCTTTGAAAGACTTGCGTCTGAATATGGAAAAATATGCCACTGAGGTTAAAGCAGGTAAGTCTTTTATTGTTTTAAAACAAAGCAAACCACTTTTCAAAATTTCTCCAGTTGAAGAAAGTGGAGAATGGGAAGAAGTAGCTGATTTTACTAAAATAAAAAAAGGAGGAGTAAATTTAGACGAATTACTATCTCGCCTTTAGTTTATGGATAAGATTGCTAAGGCGCTTTTGTTATTATCACCCGATGAGAGAGAAGTCATTAAGGATATTCTTTTGAAGATTAAGAAGAACTCTTTAATTGGTTTTGATTTGAAAAAATTAAAATCCACTAAGAATATTTTTCGAATTAGAAAAGGTAAAATTAGAATTATTTTTAAGAAAAATGATGGTGGCGAGATTTCGATTTTGGCTATTGAAAGAAGAAGTGACCAGACTTATTCTAAATTTTAATCTCGAAAAATTCATAACCATTCCCTTTAATTTCTTTTTCGTTAATTTTATAGAGCACTGGAGCAAAGTTTTGAAAAATTAATTCTCGACCACTTTCTTTCCCCTCTATTTTTTTAGTACGCCAGATTTCATTGTAACGGAAAAACTTTTTACCCTTCTTAATGAAGGCGTGATTTTTTTCTTGAAGAGAGAGTTTTTCTCTCGCTGGTTCTGGCGATAACAATTGCGCCTTAAGATGTTTATCGGTAACCCAGATTTTTAATTGCAGTGGCTGTTTGCCGCTGTTTTTTATTTTTAGATCAACAAAGTTATATAAACAAGTTGCCCCGCTACCAAAAGGTAAAACTCGGCCAGAATCTGGGAAGACGTCCAGAGAATGATGATAACGCTCCACAATCTTAGTATCAGCGTGCAGAAGTAACCAACAAAGAAGATTTGATAATTGGCACAAGCCACCACCAACACCTTCTACTACTTTTCCATTGGCCAATAGCATTCCGTCTACATAGCCACGGTGATAGGTCGGTTGACCTATTGTTTCCCAGAGAGAAAAAATTTTTCTTGGTTTGATTATTAGACCATTTAAATCTTCACAGGCACGTTTGAGGTTAGTGATTTTATTTTTTTGTAAACGCTCTTCACTATCGCCTAGTTTGCGCAGTAAAACACTTTGGTGGCGGGCGATTACGCAAACAAAAAAGACTGCACTCTTTTTTCTGGCGATTTTTAGGTTTGTGATATTTTGCACCTTTTTAGCAAAGCGACGCGTTAAGATGATCGGTTTTTTTAAAACTGGGAGTTGAGTGCTAACCGCTTTTCTACTTGGTTTTTCGTAGGTGGCGATTAATTTAGCAAGATGTTCTCGATTCATTTTTGAGGATTTTTTAAAAAATAAAACCCTTTCGGGTTTTTATTGGTCGGGGTGCTGGGAATTGAACCCAGTCAACATGCTCCCAAAGCATGCGTACTACCGGTATACGACACCCCGTATGAATAAACCCATGAACAAACCATGGGTTTATTTTTTTGTGCCCCGGGTCAGAATCGAACTGACGACACAAGGATTTTCCTTGTATAACTACCTAGGTTTCCCTAAGGATCGGACTATATCATCTCCATCCTTTATAAAAGGAGAAGGAGTCGGGCGCTATCTGTGGGATTATTGTTAGGCTCACCCACTAGTCTCTACACCTTCATCGGCCCTTTATCCTAGCCGATGCTTGGCTCGGGATTGCCATAGTCAATTTCTTGACGACAGGTTTCCCCGAATTCACCCGATTTGCGACCCAGCGTTTCCGCTGAGTGGATCGAAAATCAATCCTTTGCTCTACCACTGAGCTACCGAGGCGGCATTTCAGTTTCTTTTTTCAGTCTTCCTGAAATTGTTGCGGGAGTCGGACTCGAACCGACGACCTCCAGGTTATGGGCCTGGCGAGCTGCCAACTGCTCTATCCCGCTATAATCTTATGGGCGCGTTGCTTTAACGACATTTAACTCTGTCGTCTTCTTCGTGGGCAATGGAGGATTCGAACCTCCGACCTCAACATTATCAGTGTTGCGCTCTAACCAACTGAGCTAATTGCCCATATTTTTTGACTTTTTCACTATAACAAACCAGAAACAAAAAAGCAATACATACTTTATCTTGAGTTTATAAGGAAATCAAGAAGAGTGTCAAGCCGTTCATTAAATCTTTTTGTCCAGTTTTGTTAGCATAATCCAAGTAGATCAGTTGGTTGTAGAAATTAATTAATTCGGCGCTTGAAAAATTTTTAGCCTGGGTGAGATATTTGGATACCACAAAAGGATGAAGGCCTAGTTCACTAGCAATGGTGCTTGGTGTTTTTTTCCCTTCAAAGCTTTTAATTTGAATTAAAATTTTGAAATGCCGAATCATCATTGTTAATAATTGCTCACAATCAATGCCGGCAGAAATTTGTTCTTCAAAAATTTTAACTGCTACTTTTTTTTGTCTTGATCCCAATACATCGGTGAAAGAAAAAATATCTTCACCATAAGCTCGGCTACCAATTTCTTCGATATCTTCAACTTCAATTTGTCCTTCAGTTTTGTAATATATTAATTTTTTAATTTCGTTACTAATTTGCCAGAGATCCCCTTGATGACTAGTGGCTAATCTAGAAATAGCCATTCCTGATATTTTTTTGTTATTTTTTTCAAACTCAGTTTTAATAAAATTGTTTAGCTGAGTTGCATTAAGATTTTTAAATTCTTGTGATAATTTTTGGTCAGCTAAAAATTTAAAAAGAGTTTTAGTCTTTACTTTTAATGTTGAGTTTTTTGTATTTAATTCGCCATCAAGAAAAATTAAAACATTTCGATCTTCAAGATCCGTCAGTTTTTGTTTTTCTAAATAATCTTTTAATTCAGAAAAAATCTTTTCCTGTTTATTATTAAAAAGATTTTCAATAATCACTAAGCGTTTTTTAACAAAAAGAGAGCCAGTATTAATTTGTTCAGCAATTTCTTTAATTCCAATTTTTGCACCATCAAGAAAGCTAATACTAGAAGCATTGGCATCAACTTTGTCTTGAAAATTCTGACGAATTTCTTTTAATTTTTGGTGACTACGAAAAGAGTCTGGACCATAAAGAAAGATAATCATAATTTTTTAATTGCTTCTTTGAACAAGTTTCCTTTTTCTTCAAAGTTTTTAAAAATACTATAACTAGGAGAAGCAGTTGAGAGTAAAATTGCTTTGCCCTTTTCAGTATTTTGAGCTGCGAAACGAACACCATCACTCATCTTGCTAGTTTCTAAAATTTTTGGTAATTGTTTCTTTCCGTAAGCCTTTTCTAATTCTTGCTTAATTCTTGCTCCGGAAACAGGGAATAAAACAATATTTTTGATATTTATTTTTTTTAATTTTTTTACTAAAGACGAGAAATCGTAACCTCGATCTTCGCCACCCAGAAAAATAGTTTGCAAATTTTTTTCTAAATATTCAATTGCTACTAACGTTGATTCTGGTGTGGTGGAAATTGCGTCATCATAAAAATATAAATTATTTTTTGGACCAATCAGTTCTAGTCGATGCTCTAGTCCTTTGAAGTTTTTCACTCCAGCACGAACAGCGCTTAGTGGTATATTTAAAGCTTCAAGAACCGCAGCCACAGCAGTTATGTTTTTTAAATTATGCTCACCTGGTAATTTTATTTCTGAGAGAGGCATTAATTTTTTCCCTTTGTAAAATAAATAATTATTCACTGTTTTCCAGGTGTTGGCGTAATCATTTTTTGTTCCTAAATTTTTTGTCGCCAGATTTTTCAAAAAAGGGAATTCACTATTATAAACAAAAGAATCGCCAGGTTTTTGCCATTTTGCAATATTTGCTTTTGCTGCGCAATAATTTTTAAATCCACCGTGATATGGTAAGTGGTCAGGGAAAATATTAATCATTACTGAGATCTGAGGACTAACTTTTAAGTTTTCCAATTGATAACTTGATAACTCATAAACAAAGAAATCTTTTTTGGTATTTTTTTCTAAGTATTTAAGAGGATCGTTTCCGATGTTGCCAACTAGTTGAACTTTTTTTCCAGCCGCCTTTAGTGCCTGATAAATTAAGGTTGCGGTTGTGCTTTTTCCCTTAGTGCCAGTGACGCCAATGACTGTGCCTTGGCAATTTTGTAAAAATATTTCGGTGATTGAGGTAAAAATAACTCCGTTTTTACGGGCATTAATTATTTCTGGTAATTGATTAGAAATGCCAGGGGTTTTAATAATTAAATCAAATTCCTCTAAATCTTCAAGATAATTTTCGCCAGCTTTGATGAAGCAGTTTTTATTATTAGTAGTAATTTTATTCCGATCAGCTAACCAAATTTTTTGACCAGGATTTTTTTTCTGCCAATAGTTTAGTGCAAATTGCCCTTCTTTGCCAAAACCTAAAATTAAAGTCTTTTGAAAGTTAGGTGGCACACTGTGTTCGATGCTGTTTGCCAATTCATTGTTTAATAAAATATTTTTATTTTTAATGGTTGGAAGAATTTTTCTGCGAAAATATTCAACAACTAAAGAACCGTTCCAGGAACTATTTTCGCAAATCAAAACAAAGGCTGCTCGGACTTCTTCTGGTGTTCCAACGCAGTCAAATGGTTTAAAATCTTTTTCACCCCAAAGCTCCTGAAAAGTTCCTAAGAGTTTTTCGTTGTTTAGTAAGTTGGTACCAAAAATTTTTTGAAGAGTTTTCTGGTTATTCCAAGCGGCAAAAATAGAAAAAGAGAAAGCGCATTTTGCACAAACACCGCACCAGCGTTGATTTGTTTTTTGATTAATTTTAAAATTTTTGTTGCAACTAGAAAAAGCGGAAAAATATTTCTGGTATTGAGAAAATTGATGAGCAATTTTCAGTTCTGAATAGGGACGGAGAAGACTAAAATATTGAAGATTTGGTGTCAAAAATTGATGAAGATAATTAGCAAAATCAGTTTCAAATTCAAAGCTCTTGCTATATTGGTGATTAATCTCGCTTCCCAGGTATTTAACGTTACCAAAATTAGCACTTTGTTCATTGGAGAAAACAATATTTTGAAAATCGGCAAGAATTGCGGCCACAACACAAGTCCAAGAGTAGATCGCAGAAATTGGTATATGTCCATTATAAGCGCCATTTTCGTTGAGGCGAAATAATTGTGAATCTATTTCACGGCCAATAACAATCCTTGAGGCGCCAATTATTTTTGCAGTATCTTTTTGGATTTTGCTATCACGCAAACTAATCAAAGAAAAAGGGTGATTAATTTCCATTAATTTCTCAGCGCTAAGACAAGAGTCTTTTCCCCCTCCGATTGGTAATAGTGATCGGTTTTTAAATTTTACTTCGAATGGTTTTTGGGCTTTCTCGCTGGCCGGGAAATTAATTAGGTTTCGGAAATTAATTCGATTGCGATAAAAGAATTCACCAAGTCCTTTTTCATATAATTTATTCCAAAACTCAGCTTGTTTTTTGTTGAGAGCACCACTTTTTATTTCAATTTTTTTGGGGCAATACGCCTTGTAGTATCCAATACCAATTGCCAAATGAAGATTGAATAAGGCGCGGTCTAATAGTTTTTTATTGATTTTTTGCCAATTAGTATCACAAGCAGAAAAGTCTAGAATCTCTTGGAAATGATGAATGTTATCAAAAGAATAGCAAAAAGAAGCCAGTTTTGTTTTTTGGTTGAAAGAGTAACTTTGGAAGATAAAACTTTTTGGCGTCTCGCTTTTCATATATTAATAAATTGATTTTAATCTTTTTCTATGTTTAAATGCCTAAATACTTTTAAAACTGAAGATGATGAAAAAAAATAATTTTTTTGCGATTGTTTCTTCTTTTCGATTATTAATTCGTTATGTGATTTTTTTTCTTTTGTTTTCGATAATATTTACCGTGATTAATTTTGTGGTTCTCGATAAAGAATTTATAATTACTAATCAGCAGGAATATTTTATTGAAATGAGGAAGAACTGGAATTTTCAAAATAGTGATTTTAAGATATCGGGATATTGGAATTTTGTTTTTACGATAATTTGGGGTATTTTTTCTTTTGGATTTTCTAAATTAAAATCACTTGAAAGGCACGATCTTGTGCTTTTGTCCCCAATTAATTTTTTTGCTGTTTTGATGGGAATGGCAATAACCTTCTATCTGAATTCGATTCTTTTTGGTTTTATTGCTTATTTAGCTTTTGTTCTTTTGTATTTTACAATTGTGTTTTTGATTGAAATTAATGACATTGTTTGGGAAATTTTATTTCCCGATTAACCTTCTTTATTGAATTAAAGAAGGTTTTTATTTAATGACCAGCCTTTTTAATTCGTTCCAATTATTTCCAACAGAAGCCTCAGCGATAATCGGAACGGAAAAATGGTGTGTATTTTCCATAATCTCTTTAATCATTTTAGCATAATCGTCCAGCTTGTTTTCGTCAACTTCAAAAATTAATTCGTCGTGTACTTGAAGTAACATTGTGATTTCTTTGTTTTTTTCACCAATAGCTTGATTAATTTTAATCATTGCTAATTTCAGCAGATCGGCGGCAGCACCTTGGATTGGCGTGTTAATAGCCATTCTTTCGGACATCTTTCGAATTTGAGCCATTTCTGAATTCATCTCTGGCAATGGTCGTCTTCGACCAAACATTGTGACTGATTCGCCGTCTTTTTCGGCTTGAGCAATAAAATAATCCATCATCTTGCGAACACCTTTGTAAGTCTCAAAATATTTATCAATAAAAATCTTAGCTTCTGCGAAAGAGATGCCAGTCCCCTGAGCTAGACCATGGGGGCCTTGACCATAAAGAATACCAAAATTAACCGCTTTTGCTTCACGGCGCATTTTTTTAGTGACCTCTTCTTCTTTTACGCCGTTGATTGCTGCTGCAGTTATTGTGTGAATATCGTCACCACTTACAAAGGCCTTAATCATGATTGGATCATTAGACAAATGAGCAGCCAGACGCAATTCAATTTGTGAATAATCTAAGCTCAGTAATTTTTTACCGGGCGATGACACAAAAGCGCGTCTCGTTTCTTTGCCGAGTTCAGTTTTTACTGGAATATTTTGGAGATTTGGATCAGTTGAAGACAATCTTCCAGTAGCAGCAACAGTTTGATTGAAGGTTGTGTGGATTCGACTATTTTTGTCGGCAAGAAGTGGGAGGGCGTCAATGTAAGTGCTGCGCAATTTGTTTAATTCACGGTATTCTTTTAAGAAGGGAATGATTGGGTGTAGATCAGCTAGTTTGTCTAATTCATCTTCAGCCGTGGAAAAACCAGTTTTACTTTTTTTAATATTTTTTGTTGGTAGGCCTAATTTCTCAAACAAAACTTCTTTTAACTGTTTGGTTGAGTTGATATTAAATTCGCCACCGGCTTGTTGGTGGATTTCTTGTTCCAATTCTTTTAATCGTTTTGTTAATTTTTTACTAAATTCTTTGAGAAAATTTTTATCTAGAGTGATTCCTGCTTTTTCCATTTTTCCTAAAATTAGAATAAGTGGTTGCTCCATTTCTAGGTATAAATTTAAAAGATTTTCCTTTTTTAGTCTGGGCGCTAATGTTTCTTTTAGTCGCCACAAGAGGGCGGCATCAGATCCTTTTTTGTCTGGAATATTTTCAAGACCAAATTCCAAGAAGGCTAAAGTTTGCAGGTCGTGTCGACGACGGCCAGGATCAAGAAGATAAGAAACAATCATGGCGTCAAAAAATAATCCATTGAGGTTTATTTCTTCGTTAGTTAAATAGTGCCAGGAAGTTTTTAGGTCATGCCCGATTTTTTCAATTTTTGGATTCTCGAAAACTGTTTTTAATTTTTCTAGCCATGGGTTTACGTTTCCGAATAAACCACCCTGGGCAGAGTTATTTAAGGGAAGATAAAAAGCCTCATTTTTTTTCCAAGAAAAAGAAAGTCCGGAAATTTTTTGATTTTCATTGGTCTCGAGGCTAAAGGCAAAGCTTTTTTCTTTCGTTAGGTTTTCAAAAAATTTTTTAAAATCAATTTCGTTATTTATTTCTTGGTAATTAATATCAACTTCTTTCTTAATCTTTAAAGACTGAACTTGGTCATTTTCTTGGGGGCTCGGTAGGCGATTTAAAAGTGAACGAAAATTCATTACTGAAAAAATTTCAGCAACTTTTTCCCGGGAAAAGTTTAATTTCGCTTTTTCTAAATCAAATTCAAGCGGTGAGTCAATATTAATAGTTGCTAGTTCTTGAGAAAAGAAAGCGTTTTCTTTTTGATCTCGTAGTAAGCTGGCGATCCGAGGAGTTATTTTTTTGCTCTTTTCAGCTTCATCGATATTTTGATAAAGATTTTCTAAGGTATTGTAATCATTCAGTAATCCCACTGCCGTTTTTTCACCAATCCCTTTTACCCCTGGGATGTTGTCACCTGGGTCGCCACGTAAAGCTTTGTAATCAATTACTTGATTTGGTCGTAAACCGTAGCGTTCTTTTATTTTTTCAGCATCATAGATGATCGGATCATTTAAACCTCGGCTCATTGTGTAGACCTTCACTTGGTCATCAACCAATTGGAGGGTGTCCATATCACCAGTGATGATATAGCTAATTAAATCTTTTTCTTTTTTCACCTTTTGGCAAATAGTGCCGATTAGATCATCAGCCTCAAATCCAGCTTTAGAAAAAATCGGAATTTCAAAAGCTTCCAAAACTTCTTTCGTTAAAGGAATTTGTTCATATAATTCATCTGGTGCTTTAACGCGGTTAGCTTTGTATTCCACAAAAGCTTCGTGACGAAAAGTTGGAGCAGCCTCATCAAAAGTGACCACCGCGTAGCGAGGTTTAAATTCCTGGATGGCCTTCAGAAGAAAAGAGGTGAATCCATAAACAGCGTTAGTGGTTAGACCATCCTGACGCTTCATGGTTGTTGGGAGGGCATGAAAGCTACGGTGGATAAGAGCGTTCCCGTCAATGATTATTAAGATTTCTGGTTTGTTATTCATAATTTAATTGTAGCATAAAATCGAATAAGTGAAGAAAAAACAAATGTTCTGGCTCGACTCGGCTTTTGAGTCCGGGGATTTTTATCTTAGAGTCCTTAAAAGGAAGATTTTCAACTCTTTAGGCGAAATTATTGAGGAAATTAAGTGTTGGGCGGTTTTTTGGGGACGGAGTAAATTGTATTAAATGCCCATATTTGTTTATATATTTTAACATACTTTTGCATAGGTATTAAATATTAATATGGCTAATATTAATCATTATATATGAAATTATTGCATATGTTTTTATATTTTATGTTGCATATGTTTTTAGAATAAGTTATAATATAATTGTATGATAAATAATCAATTAAAAATAAAAGAGGCGGCTAATTACTTGGGTGTTTCTATTGATACCCTTAGGCGCTGGGATGATAACGGGAAACTAAAATCATTAAGGGTAAGTCGTGGTGATCACCGTTACTATAATCTGGCTCAGTTAGATGAATTTTTAACATCTACTTGCGTTATGTTGGCAACAAAGTGGGCTGTAAGTCTTATTGGTAAAAATCCAGATGATATTTTTTATTGTTCAGATAGCTCCGTCTTCCAGGGGAGGCTTTATAAATTAAGAACAGCGCTAAGCACGGATAAGGAGATAGAATCTGTCTTTTCTTTACTTATTTCCGTTGTTGGTGAGATTGGCGATAATTCATTTGGTCATAATCTCGGTAATTGGCCTGATGTAATTGGGATATTTTTTGCCTATGATATTAAAAATAGAGTAATTGTTTTAGCAGATAGGGGGCAAGGATTATTCAAAACGTTAAAAAGAGTCAAGCCCGAGTTAAAAAATGACTCAGAGGCTTTAAACGTTGCTTTTTCCGAAATACTTTCAGGTAGAGCGCCAGAAAGTCGAGGTAATGGTTTAAAATATGTAAGAAATGTAATAGGAAAAAATCCCATTAGCTTGTTCTTCCAAAGCGGCGAAGCGGAGTTAAGTTTAAATCAAAATAATTTATTATTAAAAATAAAGAAAACTAAAAAACCAATTCGAGGTTGTTTAGCTATAATTAAATTCTAATTGTATGATTATTGATATCAAAAAATTTGGTGCAATTCTAACATCTCGTCAGTTGGGTAAAGAAGCCTTAGCAGCTTATCTACCAAATTTTAATAATATTTCTGAAAAAGAAAAAATATATATAAACTTTGAGGGCATAGATGTTTTTTCTCCTTCCTGGGGGGATGAATTTCTGACTGTATTATATAGAAAGTTTGGTGATCGCTTAATTCTAAAAAAAGATTCTAACGCTTCCGTAAATGCCAGCATTGAAATGCTGGAAGAGGCAAATAGTATAAAATTTAATATTGAGTAAATAAATTTTTATGCGCTTAATTAAAGAAGAGAAAATATTCAAACAGATAACTGGGAAGTATTCTTGTGATTTTTTATTTTCCGAAGATGGTTTATATCTAATTGAAATAGTTGCTAGTGCTAAAAGTTGGTGGCAAAATTTAAAATCAAGTCGGGTCTTTTTTAATGATGACGATATATTCTTATATTTAGATAATCAGGAACTGACTACATCTAAATATACCAAAAAAGATACAAAATCGGCATGGAACGGAAATGAATTGAGTGGTTTGAAAAAAACCGTGATTGTTGTCACAAATTTAAATAGAGGAAAACACACAATTGATTTAAAACCAAACCAAAGTCCTTATTTAGAAAAAATAGTTATTTCCAAAATTGAAGAAAAAGATAAGATAACTTATGTTCCAGTAAATAATAATCCAGCCCAAAAAAGTGATGGGCGCCCCTGGATTAGCTATATTATTTTAGATTTATTTGTGACAAAATTATTTATCTCGGCTAAGACTGATAAAAAATCTCAAGATGATGACGACCTTAAACTATTAATTAATGGTCAAGTGCAAAAAAATGAAAACACTAAATCCCATCGCGATTGGTATTGGTGCGGCAAAATACTAAAAGGCAAAGAAAAAAGTTTTAACAAAGAAATTAATTTAAAAACAAAACAGTTCAACTTTGATTTATACTCAGACGGCAATCCCTTTCTTTATAAAATAGAAATTGGAATAAAACCAGAAAAAAGAATTCCAACTGTTGATAATCCTCTTTGGACGGAAGATTTTAGAGATGATACCGAAGAAATGCTTTTGGCTAGAGCGGTTTTTGGCGAGGGAAGAAGTCTTCCAGACGAGGGTAAAATAGCAATAGCTTGGTCTATAAAAAATCGTGTTGAAGATAGCAGATGGCCAAATAATTACCATGATGTAATTTTACAAAAAAGTCAGTTCAGCGCTTTCAGAGAGATTGATCCAAATTGGGAATATGTTATCAACCCTTTTTATAAGATTAGTAAAAAACAATTGGCGGCCTGGAAAAAGTGCTATGAAATTGCAGATTTGGTCATCTCTGGAAAAATAAAAGACTCAACGGGTGGTGTAAACCATTACTTTTCTGATTATATTGATTACCCAATCTGGACCAAAAGCAAAAATGCTAAATTTATAATGAAAATAGGCAATACTTTATTTTATAATTTAAAAAAAGAGAGTAATGGCGGTTTTGTCAAAATCAAATATTTGATACTAGCCTTACTTATTATTTTAGTTGGCCTCGGTGTATATTTAGCAATTTTGTGGCAGTTTGGAAACCAGAAAACAGGACAAATTTGCGAGACAAAAGAAGAATTAGAAAAAAATATTTATGAGCCGCTTACGGAGCCCGTTGACGGGTTGTATGGGTTTTATCAGCATGTTTATATAAACCCCAAGACATCGGAAGTGGAAAGAATATTTTTCAAACAGGATGGAAGTTTTTCGGCTCTTAAACAATTGACTAATAATGGCTACTCTAAAAGCAATTTAAAGGTTTTCGCATCTGATAGTTTTCGTTTCGGATACTTTCAGGATGTGCATAAGGCCGATGAAGATTTCGATGAAAATAACGATAAACAAAGAGAAGAATATTATCAAAATTACACGTCTTTAATAATAAACCCAGGATATGCCTCAACGCCTACTGAAGTTTATCGGGGCAATTACCACACCTCTTCTTGGGAATGGGAAGATATTGATCATATATCAGTGTATAATAATTGCGGAACCTGTTGTCGTTATTACTATTTAATCAATATTAACACTCGGAAAATTGAAGAAGAAGGACATCTTGAGGTAGAAGAGACCGCTTGTATGCAAACAAAAAAGCCCTGACAGCAGTCAATGCTTTTGTGTTTGTGGACCCTACAGGACTCGGCTCCGGTTGCTAAGTTTTTCACCTTCGTTACACTCGGCGAAAAACAAGCACCCTAGCCCGGCCTCCCCGCCTTTGGCTGGTCCGGCTTTCTCGTCCTGCATTTTGCACAAGAAAAAAATCTAGCTGTTGCTAGATTTTTATCTTGTGGACCCTACAGGACTCGAACCTGCCACCCCCTGCTTGCAAAGCAGGTGCTCTACCAGATGAGCTAAGGGCCCGTATTGGCAAAATCACTTTCTAAATGATTGCCGCTTTATTTTATTATTTTATTTTAATTTTGTCTAGTCCCCAAGCTTATCCTCTATTTCCGGCGTTAATTAGAGGGCTTAAAATCCATTGAAGAAAAGAGTCGGAGGATCCAGTCATCATCAAGAGTCCGAAAAATATGACAAATAAACCAATTAATTTATAACCGAGGCGAGAACCGCCCTCAGTGCCAAGCTTTTCTTCAAACCAACTCATTCGACCAAAATTTTCCAGCAACCATTCAGTTTTGATAACCATCATTGTCCCCACAAAGGCCATTAAAATTCCTAGAATAATTTTCATAATATTTTATTTAATATAGTTTAATGGATTATATTTGACTCCATTAACGATTACTTCAAAGTGAATATGTGATCCAGTTGACCAACCAGTAGAGCCCATTGCAGCAATGTTTTCGCCTCGATCAACTTCCTGTCCCTTTGAGACAAAGATTTTTGAAGCATGAGCATAACGAGTTTTCTTTCCTCCTCCATGATTGATGACAACATTATTACCATAACCATTACTCCAACCAGCAAATTCCACTGTTCCACTTTCCACAGCATAAAGAGGAGTTCCAACCTTATTGGCAATATCAAGACCAGTATGACGCCAAGAATAATATTGAGTGATTCGATGACCAACAGTTGGCCAGGCCATATTAGCCCCAGAAACCTTTGCTTTTGGAGCTTTGACAAGGTCTTTGATGGCTGAGATTCCAGTGTAGTTATTTGTCTTAGTTGTTCTGGTGGTAGCGGTGCTTTCGCTAATAATTCTGCCGCCCGGAATAAATATTTTCTGGCCGATAGCAATACTTTTTCCTAGATTATTCCCAGTCATTAAAATATTTTCCCCAACGCCATATTTTCTAGCAATTTTGCCAATTGTATCTCCTTTAGAAACTGTATATAGCACTCCATTCTGAGGGAGAATCATCAATTGATCACCTGGTTGAATTAAGCTCCGAGGACCAAGATTGTTGGCCCAAAGAATTGTGTTGATATTTAGACCAAAATTTCGAGCGATGGCACTGATGGTCTCTCCACTTTTAATGGTGTAATAAATCACGCTAGCTCTCTTCGGGGTGTTAGAATTTGTTGATTCACCATCACTTCCAGTATTCCAAAGATATGGCTTGCTTAGATAATCAACATTTCTTTCAATGGCGAATTGATCTTCTTCTTGGTCAATATTATCATTGGTAACTGGTATTTCGTTCACTAAAACTCCGGGATCACGAGAATATTGATCATTAACGTAATCTTTTAAACTCTCTTGGTTTAGAGTTTCCTCGATCATTGATTCTTGCTCAAGTTTACTAAATTCTCCAGACACCAATTGGGCAATTGTCGTTTTTGTCATTCCTTCGGTAACAGCGGAAATTTTACTTGGTTGACCGAGATTTGATAAGAAACTAATTAGAACTAAGCAAATAATTAAAAAATGAGGTAGTTTTTTACGAACGATATCAAAAACAGATTTTTCAATTAAACCTTCCTTTCGAAAACGAAAAATCCAATAGTAGACTCTGATTAATGGTCTTTTGAAAATTAAACGAAAAATCCAAGAAATGAATCGACTCAGCAAATTAATTAGGAAAGTAATTAATTTTTTAACAAATAACAAAAACTTGATCGCACCCAACAAGAAGTTGATGGCAATTTTTGTTATTTTTTGATTTTTTGGTTGTTCATTTTCTGATTCCATGAGTTTTCTGCTTTTAATACTATCATTATGAGCCTAATGGCGTCAATTTTCTTTTTTTAAAAAATCTGTTAAAATATCCTAAGATTACTTATTTTTTATCTATATATTATGTATCAAATTGTTTTAATTCGCCATGGCGAAAGTGAATGGAATCAAAAAGGTTTGTTTACTGGTTGGACCGACGTTGATTTAAGTGAAAAAGGAGTCGAAGAAGCCCATGAAGCTGGTAAATATTTACAAAAAAAAGGATTTTATTTCGACTTCTCCTATTCTTCTCTTTTAAAAAGAGCAATCAAAACTCTTAATGTTGTTTTAGAAGAGACAAATTCTTTGTGGGCCCCAATTACTCGAGATTGGCGAATGAATGAACGTCATTATGGAAATTTGCAGGGCTTGAATAAAATTGAAATGGCCAAGAAGTTTGGCGAGGAGCAGGTTTTGGTTTGGCGTCGCAGCTATGATATTCGCCCACCTAAAATTGATGATAAAAATAAATTTAATCAAAAAGGAGATCCGCGATATAAAGGGATAAAAGTTCCGGCCACGGAAAGTTTGAAAGATGTGGTCGCTCGAGTTATTCCATTTTGGGAAGAAGAAGTTAAACCAAATCTAAAAAAAGGAAAGAAAATTATTATAGCCGCCTCAGGAAACAGTTTGAGGGCCTTGGTTAAATATTTGGACAATCTTTCCGAGGAAGAGGTTCTAAATTTAAATATCCCGACTGCGATTCCATTAGTTTATGAATTTGATAAAAATTTAAAACCGATTAATCATTATTATTTGGCAAGCCCAAAAAAGTTGAAGGAAGCCGTTGAAAAAGTTAAAAATCAAGGAAAGAAGAAATAAAAAAAAGGAGCGTTTATCGCTCCTTTTTTAAACTATTGACAGGTTTTAGTTTAAAGTGGTAAGTTAATTTGTTCTTTAAAATAATTTAATAACATAATAAAAATAGTAGTAATGGAAGAAAAAAAATTGTCTAAATCAGAAAAGAATTTATTGTTAAATATGTTCGAAGGGGCAGTGGATGTTTCTCGGTATCCAGGTAAAAATGAAAATTTGTTTTTACTAGTTGATCACCAGGGCAAAAAAATGTTTTGTTGGTTAAAAGATTCTCTGTACTTATCTTATTTCGCTATCTATACGGACAGAACTTGTTTTTTCAAGAGTCAGCAATCATTTTTTTTACAAGATCAAGCTGGGAAGGATTTGCGTCTTGCTGTGGGCCAAGGATCAGTTAAGTTCACAGCTTGGTTTGACGAGATTTACGAGACACTTTCGCCGCTGCCTTTGATGCCTTTTGCTTTGGCTTTAATCGCTGGGCAGAAAAGAATTGTTAGATTGTCAGACTTTTCAGTTTCCGAAGAAATTCCAAATTACTTTAAGGCGGAACTTTTAGAGGGTGTAGCGAACGAAGATTTTTATCTTTGTACCTTTCGTGATGGCGAACAAGCTATTTTAAAATTATCTACTTTACAGCTTTCTCTTAAAACTTCATTTTCTCAGATAACCGTTATTCCGGAATATGGCATTCAATTAAGTTTGAGAAATGGGGTTAAAGCTTTGTTGTCTTTTTCTAGCTTTAGTCTTTCTCCTTGGCAATTTTAAAAACAAAGCCCACATTTTTGAAGAATGTGGGTTTTAATTTTGACCAATAATTAATTTTATAGAGGTACTTAGTTGGTCTGGCAAAAAATTTTTATTGCTTCTTTCTGATTTGCTAAATACATTAATTCTATCGCTGTTTTAGTATCCATCCATAATAATTCATGTCCATCTTCAATATTTGTTTTTTTATATTTAATAATTTTACAATTAAAAAAATAACCAATACTTTCCATGTCAATATTTAATGTTGTTGAATGAAAGTAATAATTTCCTTCTGCAAAAAAATTGGTTATTGATATTTCTGCTCCAATTTCTTCGAAACACTCACGTCTTAAACACTCTTCTGCGGTTTCGTTTTTTTCTATTCCACCTCCTGGTAAAAAATAACCAGTTTTTGTTTTAACAATAGCAATTAAACCATCTTGATTTTTGATAATCGCATAAGCTCCTGGTCTTTGAAGGTATTGCTTGCTGACGTCTGGTTGGTTTGTGGAAAATTTAGTAATCATCTTATTTTACAATCACGTCAAAAGGTTTGTTGCTGCCATAAGGCGGAAAGCCGTAGTCATTGCAAAAATTATAAATATTTTTTTCAAACCAAGCTGGTTTGCCTTCTTGAATTTTACCGATGATAAAATAAGTTAGAGCCATCATTAAACCATGATTTGCACCTTTTGGTAATTCAATTTCCCAGCGATGTTTCTTGTGGCCAAAATACAAATTTTCACCAAAACTGATCACTAATTCTCGTTCATCACGAATCACAAACTTGGCATGACGAGCTTCGCCTTCAGAAAAAGCTCTTAAAGATAGCTTTGGTCCGAATAATTCATTATGTTTAATTTCAAGCATTGGGGCGAGGGCAGCGAATTTATTTGGCAAAACGAAAGCATATGAATCATATCTTCGAAAACGATTTGGGAGCTTAATCGATTTCAGGTGTTTCAAAATTACTTTTGGATCTTCCATCGTTGCGCTTAAAATCATACCCAAATAAGTGGAGGTGTTATAGGTGTAAGGCTCTGGCAACTTGTGATATTCATAAACATGATCAGCAAGTTTTGCGGCTGATGATTGTGGCGAACAAGTAAAAAGGGAGGTCTTTAATCCTAATTTTTTTGCTAATTTTACTTCCCAAATTGAATCTTTTTCTCCTGATGCTGAAATAACAACAGCATCACTAATAATTTTTTGAGAAATTAAGTCATGATAATTTTTAGTGATTTCCTTGAAGTTGCTTTCATTGGCAAAAAGCGCTTTTTGGCTGCCAAAAATAATTTGACCAGCGTTATAGGCATTTCCACTGCCGATAATCATCGGAAAACTAAAACCCTTCGGCCCAAGTTTTGGTGGTCGGTTTTTGATAAAATATGAGATTGCAGCGATGACTACTTCGCTTAAAGATGGTAAATTTTCTTTTTTCATAAATGATTTTTTTACCCGATTTTATTGATAATTTAATTATAGTGGATATTGATTTTTATTTCAATTTGGGTTAAGATGAGTGCGTATCTTATTTAGAATTCACTATATATTTTTATGTCTGGACACTCCAAATGGGCGACAACGCATCGCCAGAAAGAATTAGTAGATGCTAAAAGAGGGGCAATTTTCACAAAATTGGCCAACAATATTTCTTTGGCCGCCAAAAAGGGCGGCGACCCAGAGGCTAATCCTTCCCTTCGAACAGCAATTGAAAAAGCCCGAGCTGCAAATATGCCAAAAGATAATGTTGAGCGGGCAATCAAAAAAGGAACCGGTGAATTAGGTGGAGTAGCTCTTGAAGAGCTTTATTATGAAGGACTTGGTTCTTTGGGGGCGCAGTTTATCGTTAAATGTGTTACTGACAACAAAAATCGTAGCGCCAGCACTGTTCGCCATCTGTTTACTAAGAATGGTGGTTCTTTTGGGGCGGTGATGTGGAATTTTGATCAATTGGGTGTCTTTTTAATTTCTAATGAAGAATTATCGAGTAAAAAAATTAATTTTGAAGATTTGGAATTGGAATTAATTGATCAAGAAGTGCGTGATATTTCCAAAGAAGATGAAGGTCTCACTATTTATACTGAGATTAAAGATTTTCATGCCATGACCGATTTTTTAGCAAAGAAAAATTTAAAAACTGAATCAGCGGAAATGGAATACGTTGCTAAAGAAAAATTAGTAGTTACCACGCCAGAAGATATTGCAAAGCTAGAAAAATTCATTGGCGAGCTCGAAGATAATGAAGACGTCAGCGAATATTACACTAACGCGGAATTTTAATTTTTTGTATGGCAAAAATAATTTTAGGCATTGATCCGGGGATTGCTGACACCGGCTTTGGTGTGATTAAGGTTGAAAAGGGAAAAATAACCTGCCTAACTTATGGCTCCATAAAAACGCCAAAAAAAACTGATTTAGGTGATCGTTTGGTAACGCTTTATCAAGATTTAAATTCTTTGTTAGCGCGTTATCATCCTGATTTATCGGCAGTGGAACAGTTATTTTTTAATACAAATGTGACCACTGCTTTGATTGTTGGTCAGGCTCGAGGAGTGGCGCTATTAGCTTTAAGGCAGCACAATATTCCAATTGTTAATTTTACTCCTTCCCAGGTGAAAGCAGCTGTTTGTTCTTATGGCTCTGCGCCAAAACTGCAGGTGCAAAAAATGGTTAAAACCATTTTAAATTTAGAAAAAATACCTCAACCAGATGATGCTGCTGATGCTCTCGCTTTGGCAATTTGTGCTAGTGGCGCTCGTCTGGAAGCGCTTTAATTAATATTTATGGCTAAAAAACTAAAAATTGTTCACATTGCCTCAGAAGTTGCTCCTTTTTCTAAAACAGGGGGTCTTGGTGATGTAACTCGAAGCTTGCCAAAAGCCCTAAAGCGTCTTGGTCACCAAATCATTATCATCACCCCACTTTACGGCAAAGTCATTAGTAAAACCGAAAATGATTTGAAACTTATTTTTAAAGAGGTAAAGATTTATTTAAACTCTTCAGAGGTGGTAACGGTTAATTATTGGCAAGGCTATTTAATGGATGATTTGCCAATTTATTTTGTTGAACAAACAGCCTATTTTTCTCGCTCGAAACAAATTTATGGTTCGGCTAAAGAAAATACCCGTTTTCTGGTTTTTAGTGTCGCTGCTTTAAAATTAATTTCTTTATTAAAATTTGAAGCAGATATTGTCCACTGTCATGATTGGCAGACTGGTTTAATTCCTTATTACTTAAAGAATGATTTTCGTTATTCAAAAACCCTAAAAAAATCGAAAACCATTTTTACAATTCATAATCTTATTTTTCAACTTGGTCATAATTGGTGGGAAATTCCAACTGCAAGCCGCGATTTTGGTCGCAAAAGATTACCACATATTGCTGATCCAAGCATTGAAACTATTAATTTTGCGAAACGAGGAATTATGTCAGCAGATGTTGTGAATACTGTTAGCGAACAGTACCGCAATGAAATTATGACGAAAAAATTTGGTCAAGATTTAAATCGTATTTTGAAAAAAAGAGAAAATCGTTTATTCGGCATTATTAATGGTATTGATTATAACGCCTATAATCCAGAGAAAGATGATGCTATTTTTAAAAAATATTCTTTTGCCTCTCCGGAAATAAAGAAGGAAAATAAATTATTTTTACAAAAACAATTTGGCTTACCGGAAGATGAAACTGTTCCTATTTTTTGTACTACTTCTCGAGTAACTTTTCAGAAAGGATTTGAATTAATTATCAAAATTATTCCAGCTCTATTAAAATTAGATGTCCAGTTTATTATTATTGGTTCTGGAGATAAAAATTACTTAAAAGAGTTGTCTAAAATTGCCAAAAAACATCCTCGAAAAATGGTTTTAATTCCTTCGCATGAGGCTAATCAAAAATACGAAACTTTAGTTTATGCTGGATCAGATTTCTTTTTGTTACCATCCAATCATGAACCCTGTGGAATTAATCAGTTGATTTCAATGCGTTATGGTTGTATTCCGATTGTTAGAGAAATTGGTGGTCTTCATGACACCGTTGACAATTATTCCCCAACAACCAAAAGAGGAAGTGGCTTCACCTTTAAATCCGAAGATGTTTGGCAATTTTATGGAGCAGTAATTAGAGCTTTAGAAAACTATAAAAACAAAAAAGATTGGCGCGAGTTTGTGCGGCGAGTAATGAAGCAATCTAATAGTTGGGAGATTCAGGCTCGAAAGTATGTTGAGTTATATCGCAAAACTCTACGTTTTTAAATATATGAAATGGATTAACTTTTTACATTTCTATCAGCCAGCTAATATCGAGGCTAAAATAATTGAGGAAGCAGCCCAAAAAAGCTATTTTCGTCTTTTGCGTCTTTTTGAGGAGAATAAAAATTTACGTTTAACGATTAACATTTCTGGTTGTTTATTGGAGAGAATGGAAGAATTGGGGATGGCAGATTTTTCTTCACGCCTGATTCCTTTATTAAAATCTGGTCGTATTGAGATTGTTGGGACGGCTGCTTATCACGCCTTTCTGCCTTTGCTACCAGAAAAGGAAATTATTTTTCAGATTAAAGAGCAGGAGAAAATTTTGCAAAAACATTTTGGAATTTCAAGACCAAAAGGATTCTTTTTGCCAGAAATGGCCTACTCAAAAGAGGCTGCAGTGATTATTAAAAAACTGGGCTATGAATATTTAATTCTTGACTCAATCTCTTATAGCCCAAAAAATAATAACGATCTCGAGGCTTTAAAAGTTTATCGTGATCAGGATAGTGGTTTAAAAATTATTTTTCGGAATCGAGCTTGGTCCACTAAATATGCGCCAGATTATTTGCAGCGTTCACTTGCGACTGGAAGAGCAGGAACAATTATCACCGCCAGTGATGCGGAGCTTTATGGTTTGCGCCATGAAGATCCGAGTGCTGAACTAGAAAAAGTCTCTCAAGACAAACGTTTAATCACCAATAATCTTAATGACTTGATTTCTTCGACTAGTGAAATTGAAGATATTATTTTAAGACCATCTTCTTGGGAGAGCAGTGAACGGGAATTATCTTCAAAAAATCCTTACGCTTTATGGAGTGCTAAAAAAAATCAACTTCACAAAATTCTTTGGGAATTAGCAGAATTATCAATTCAAGTGGTGGATAGTAATTTGAAAGATCCGGGTTATTTTTGGGCTCGCTGGCATCTCTCCAGAGGACTCGCGAGCTGTTCTTGGTGGTGGGCCAGTGGTCATGATTTTTCTCGTCATTTTGGTCCCTTAGCTTGGAGTCCGGATGAGTTAGAGCGGGGAGTAAATGATTTGCTTAGAGCTGTTAGATCGATAGAAAATAAAAAAACTCGGTTATCAAAAATCAAGGCAGAAAAACTAGTTTCTCGTTTGCGTTTTTTGGTTTGGACAAAACATTGG
>CAINDR010000043.1 GCA_903847415.1 Candidatus Falkowiibacteriota bacterium | reverse complement strand
GTGGATAAAATTGGAATTGGTTATATATTTTTTTATATTAGCTAAAAACAATTGTTGATAGACTTGTGTTAGATTGGTGATTAAAAAAAGATAAGATGTTTAAAACTTTTTATTATCCTAACTTATTAACATGTTATTAAAAATAATTAACAAGATAATAACAAGAGATTCACAGTTTTTAAACAGAAATTAATAGACAGATCCGGCAAGTTGTTGTTTTATTGATTCAATTTCTTGTTTAATTCTTTCATTTTCATTTTCCTTTAGCTCCGTATTTATCTTATTATAAGCATGCATTGCCGTGGTGTGGTCTCGACCACCCAATTCCTGACCAATTGTTGGATACGAGGTGTTTAATTCCTCTCTAATTAAATAAATAGAAACCTGTCTTGGCCAAACCAATTCTTTTTTTCGGCTGCTACCAGTAATATCTTTATAAGAAATATCATAAAACTTAGCCACAGTTTCAATAATTTCTTTTGGAGTAAGAGACTTTAGTTGAATATTTGCAATTAGATCACTTAAAATTTCCTTAACACTTCTAATTGTTGGGGTGGCATTTTTTAATTGATGATGAACAATAACTCGATTTAAAGCCCCCTCTAGTTCTCGAATATTATTTTGGATATGATTAGCAATAAAAAGAAGAACCTCTTTGTCTAAGGGAAATTCTTTTTCATTAGCTTTTCTTTCTAGAATTGCTAATTTTGTTTCAATATCTGGTCGACCAACATCTGCAACCATTCCTGATTCAAATCTGGAAATTAAACGCTTCTCAATCGCTGGAATTGATTTTGGTGGTCGATCCGAGGTTAAAATAATTTGCTTATTTCCTTGTTGTAATTCATTGAAGGTATGAAAAAATTCTTCTTGAGTACCATCTTTTCCACCCATAAACTGAACATCATCCACTAATAATAAATCAACGTTTCGATATAAATTTTTAAAATCTTTTCCTTTTCCAGTTTGAACCGCTTGAATGTAATTATTGGTAAATTTTTCGCTAGTAGTATAAAGAATTTTATCGGTAAACTTGGAGGCTTCATTGCCAATTGCCTGAAGAAGATGTGTTTTTCCTAAGCCAACACCACCATATATAAATAAAGGATTGTAGGCCTTTCCAAGATTCCGAACAACCGCCTGACAAGCAGCATAAGCTAGTTCGTTATTTTTACCAACAACAAAATTTTCAAAAACATATTTTGGATTGAGACCAAATTTATTATAAACATTTTTTGTGGCTGTGTTTTCCCTAGGACTCTCTTCAATAATTGGTTTGTTGTTTTGTGGTTGAGTATTAATTTGTTGATTATTTTGATTATTGAATTGTTTTTTATTCTCTAAATGATATTCAATTTTATTAATTTTTTTTTGTGTTACTTTTTCAATTGCTACTAAAATGTTTTTATGATATTTTTCTTCAAGCCATTTTTTCACAAAAGCATTCGGCACACCAACAATAACCAACTCCTCAGAGTATAAGGAGATGAAAGTATCTTTAAACCAGGTGACAAAGTTTGCCTTTGAAAGGCTAATTTCCATCTCACCTAGAACTGCTTGCCAAATTTGTTCATTGGTCATATTTACTTTGATATTATCTAAATTCATTATATTAAATTAAGGACTTTTCCACAAGCTAATTATTAAAAAAACTGTTTAAAAACTGTTTAAAACTTGTTAATAACTTCAGAAGACCACCATTATTGACCTTTAAAAGAAAAGATGCTAATCTTAAACCAGGCAAAAAAAATTGCTTAATTTTTATTTATAATATTTAGAAGTATGTCCACAAAAAGAACCTACCAGCCGAATAAACGTCGTGCTCAAAAAAAGCATGGTTTTATGAAAAGAATGGAAACTGAAGATGGCCGAAATGTCTTAAAAAGTCGCAGAGATAAGGGTCGTAAGGTTTTATCCAAATAAAATATTAACGAATGCTCAAAAAAAGCTTTCGATTATCAAAAAACAAAGAGTTTGATCAAATTTTTAAAGGCGGTCATTCTTTTTTTGGGGTTTTTTTAGGAATTAAGGTAATTAAAAATCAAAAAAATTTTAATAAATTTGGAGTTTTAGTTGGATTAAAGGTTAGTAAATCAGCAGTTAAAAGAAATTTAGTTAAAAGACGAATAAAAGCGGTGTTACTTGGTGAGGAGAAAAAAATGAAAAAAGGTTATAATATTGTATTAATTACCAAAAAAGAAGTAGGAGAAGAAAAGTTTCAAGAAATCAAATTCGAAATTATTAAAGGTTTAGGTAAGTTAAATCTTTATGTTTAAAATTTTTCGTTATTATCCTCGTCATTTCGTTATTTTCATTATTAAATTTTATCAACAAAAGATAAAAAGAGATAACTCTTCACTTAAAGCCCTTTATCCACAACTTTTTTGTCGCTTTAAGCCATCTTGCTCGGATTACAGTATCCAAGCAATTGAGAAATATGGTATATTTAAGGGAGGCTTAAAAGCTTGTTATCGAGTGTTGCGCTGCAATCCGTTTAATAAAGGTGGTGACGACCCATTAATTTAATTTTTATGATGTATTTATTTCAAGAAATTTTTTATCGTCCAATTTTAAATCTTCTAGTTTTCCTTTATAACATTATTCCTGGGCACGATCTTGGTTTAGCGATTATTTTATTAACTTTAGTTATTAAATTAATTCTTCACCCTTTTTCCCTTCAGTCTTTAAAGTCGCAAAAAGGACTTCAAGATATCCAACCAAAAATAAATAAATTGAAACTGCAGTATAAGGACGATAAACAGGGATTAGCGAAAGCTACCATGGATTTATATAAAGAGCATAAAATAAATCCATTTTCCTCTTGTTTACCTCTTTTAATTCAATTGCCATTCTTAATTGCAGTTTATCAAGTTTTTAGAGATGGCTTGGCAAACAAATTAGACCTCGTTTATCCTTTTGTTTATAAACCAGAGCTAATTAATGCATTTTCTTTTGGTTTTCTTGATCTTTCCAAGCCAAATATCGTTTTAGCAGTATTAGCTGGGGCAGCCCAATTTTGGCAAGCAAAAACAATGATGGCGAAGGCACCAAAGAAAGAAGAATCTGAAACAAAAGAAGTTGATATTTCAGCGATGATGAATAAGCAAATGCTTTATTTAATGCCCGCTTTAACAGTTTTTATCGGTATTAGTTTACCAGGAGGACTCACACTATATTGGTTTGTATTAACACTTTTAACTGCCTTGCAACAATGGATAATGTTTAAAAAAAAGGAAGACCCGCTGTTAATTAATGAAGTGAAATAAAAAAAATCCTCACAAATGTGAGGATTTTTTATTCAAAAGACCTTTCTTTACCGACCACAATTTCCAAGCCACCTGGAATAACTCCAAACTCAATTGGTGTTTTTATTTCGACAGAGTCATCTAAAAACAGAGCTTGTCCCTTGCTGATAATTTTAAAAGATTTAACCGAAATAAAAGATTCTTCTTTGTCCCTAGTTTTAATATGAATATCTAGTTTTCCATCATTTGGTTTTGGAATTTTTTCTCCAATAATATTGGATTTTTTTGCTAAATTTATAATAGAAATAACTCCTTTTTCTTTTACTTCCAAATGATAACCATCAATTTCTAAAATAGCATTTTCAGAGGGCATTTCTGCTTTTTCGATAAAATAATTATGCCCAGCTACTCCGATATCAATTTTTTTTATTCTTCTTGCTAAAAGGGTGTTACAGGCCTCAACCTCTCTTTTAATGCCTAGGGCGTCAGCAATTGAATTATCATTTTTACCAATTGGAATAATAAAAAATAAGGTTTTTTGAGGAACAAAACTTAAAGCTTGGTGTTCAATAACCGCTGCAGCGGTTTTAAAAACAGTTTCATTATTACCAACAGCAACAATTGTTTTTGCACCATTTTTTATTTCACTTTCAATAGCATCATGAATATTTTTAATAGCACCAAGACGAATAATTTTACCATTAAGACCAAGGTCTGTTAGTTTAATTTCTAGGCGATTAATTGTTCGATTATATTTTGATTTATTCAAAAAATCATCGTAAATATAGACATTCATAAGATCTTTAATGATTCTTTTTTATTCTTTTTCTTCAATTAATTCCTCTTGTTCTTCTTCAGGTTTGGAGTGCTCTTTTCTTTTTGAAGCTTCATTTTCTTGTTTGACAATTAGCTGACCATTAATAATTGCTCCTTTTTCAACGGAAATTTCTTCATATTGAATATCTCCGAAAATTTTAGCGCTTGCCCCAAGTGATAAATATTTTTTAATTTTAATTTGCCCATAAACTTCACCGTTTATAATAGCATCTTGGGCCTCAATATTTGCTACTATTTTTGCTTTTTCTCCAATAAAAAGGTTGGCATTAGTTTTCAATGAACCCTCTAAACAGCCCTCAATTACAATATTTCCTTGTCCATGAAAATTTCCTTTAACCTTAATTGATCCACCGATTATTGTTTCGGCGTCTTTGAATTTTTCAGTACGGTTTTCTTTGTTGAACATATAATTTGAATTATTTTTATTATCCTCCTTATTTACTTTATATTTTAAGCCAATTTTTCGTATTGGTAAAGAGGAGTAGCCTTTTTTAGGGCTATCTTGCCAAAGAAAAACGAATACGGTAATATGTAATGTACAGTCAAAAAAGTCTTAAAAATAGGAGTCCCCGTAGTTTAATGGATAAAACAAGAGCCTCCTAAGTTCTAGATCCAGGTTCGATTCCTGGTAGGGACACAATAAAAGATGTTATTTGTCAAATTTGACAGATATTGTTCTTTATAGAACTTTTTTGGGCCATTAGCTCATCTGGTAGAGCGCTTCCATGGCATGGAAGAGGTAAAGGGTCCGAGTCCCTTATGGTCCACAGTTAAGAAGGCATCTTTTTGGTGTCTTTTTCGTTATTAAAGATTTATTAAAAAGTTTAGTCTACGTTATCGTGGACTTATCTCAAAAATATGTACGATACCATTGTTATCGGTTCTGGGCCAGCAGGAATAACGGCGGGTATTTATGCCGCTAGAAGAGAAATGAAAACACTAATTATTGGTAAAGAATTGGGTGGTCAATTAGTTTGGGCTCACGAAATCGAAAATTATCCTGGATTTAAGAAAATTAGTGCTTTTGAATTAATTCAAAACTTAAAAGACCAAGTTTTGTCTTTTGGGGTAGAAATAAAGGAGGCGGAAGTTAAAAAAATCGATAAAACTGATCAAAATTCTTTTTTTGTTTATTTTGGTCAAGAAAAAGTTGAGACAAAAACTATTATTATTGCAATGGGGCTTTCTCCTCGTCGTTTGGCAATTCCGGGAGAGGAAAAATTTAGTGGCAAAGGAGTTTCTTATTGTGCAAATTGTGATGGACCATTTTTTAGAAACAAAATAGTAGGGGTTGTTGGTGGTGGAAACTCTGCTTTTGATGCCGCTGAAGTGTTATCAAAAATTGCTAAAGAGGTGTATTTGTTTATTCGTGATGAAAAGAGTATTAAAGCTTTTGATACTTTAGTAAACGAGGTTAAAAGTCGTCCTAATATTAAAATTTTAATAAATACGGAAATTAAAGAAATTGCAGGAAGTGATCATCTTGAAAAGGTAATTTATGCTAATATTAAAGAAAATAAATTAAACACATTAGATCTCGATGGTCTTTTTGTGGAAATTGGTCGAATTGCTCACACCGATTTAGTTTCTGATTTTGTGGAAAGAATGAGTAATGGCCAAATTATTTCAGATAATCTTTGTCAAACAAAAACACCTGGCGTTTTTGTTGCGGGTGATGTTAGTAATTTAAGCGAATTTAAGCAAATATCAATTGCCTCTGGTCAAGCAACAATTGCCGCACTCAGTGCTTATAAATATCTTCAACCATAGAAACAAACAAAGATTAAAATAAAATATTTTTAAAAGAAGAAGTTTTTAGAAAATTCTTCTTTTTTTATTATCTAAAAAAATGTATACTATAGTAGTATAATTAGCATTATTTTTATGGCTCACAAAAAAATTAATTTAATCTCTGCGGATATGGGTTATGGGCATCAGCGAGCTGCTTATCCTCTTTTAGATTTGGCCGGAGGAGAGATTATTACCTTAAATAATTATCCAGGTATTCCTGCTTGGGAAAGGGATTATTGGTTAAAAAGCCTTCGTTCTTACGAAAAAGTCTCACGTTTTAAAAAAGTTCCTTTGTTTGGGAACCTAGTTTTTTCAGTAATGGACTATTTTCAAAAGATATCCCCATTATATCCACTGCGTGATTTATCACAAAGCACCATCCAACAAAAATATTTCTATCGTTTTATTAAAAAGGGGTTGGGAAAAGATTTGGTTAAAAAATTAAATCAAAATAAACTTCCGTTTGTGACAACTTTTTTTGTGGCTGCTCAAGCTGCAGAATATCATAATTATCAAGGGGAAATATTTTGTGTAATTTGTGATACCGACGCCTCAAGAGCTTGGGCCCCTTTGGAGCCAAAAAATAGCCGGATTAAATATTTTGTTCCCAGTGAAAAAGTAAAACAACGATTTTTAATGTATGGCTTAAAAGAAGAAAACCTTATTATTACTGGGTTTCCTTTGCCAAAAGAAAATATTGGCAAAGATAAAAATATTCTTAAAACAGATTTACTGAGAAGATTAAAAAATCTTGATCCAGATAATCGTTATCAAAAAGAATATCAATCTCTAATTAAAAAAGAATTTTCTTCAACCATTGTTGCCTCCCCACACCCATTAACTATCACTTTTGCGGTTGGTGGTGCTGGCGCTCAAAAGGAAATTGGTTTAATTATTATTGAAAAATATGCCGAAAAAATTAGGAATCAAGAGGTGATTGTTAATTTGGTTGCCGGTAATCGCCCAGAAATAAAAAAATATTTTGAAAACGGAATTAAGCGTTTAAACTTAAAATCTGGTGTAAAAATAATTTTTGATCGTAACAAAATAGAGTATTTCAAAAAATTTAATCAATGCTTGCGATCTTCTGACATTCTTTGGACTAAACCATCGGAACTATCTTTTTATTGCGCCCTTGGCTTACCAATTATTATTTCTTCACCAGTTGGCTCTCAGGAAGATTTTAATCACAATTGGTTAATCTCGGTTGGTGGTGGGGTTGATAGTTTGGACCCAAAATATGTTGATCAATGGTTAGCGGACCTTTTAGCTTCTGGTCGTTTAGCTCGGGCAGCAGTTGATGCTTACTTGAATGCCGAACAGATGGGGGTTTATAATATTGAAAACATTTTTTCTTCTAAATAAAATATGAGCTGGATTTTGATTGCAATTATTTCCTATTTGTTATTAGCCCTTGTCAATTTAACTGACAAGTTCATGGTTGATAATGTTGTCAAAAGTAGTCGTTTTTATGTTTTTTTAGTTTGCTCTCTTGGAGCCTTGATTATTTTCTTGGCACCTTGGTTTTTAGTTTGGCCTGGCTATCCAATCTTTTTTCTAAATTTTTTAGTAGGAATAGTTTTTGCGATTGCTCAGTTTTTCTTATATGAATCACTTCGCTCTGGGTCGGCCTCTAAGTCTATAATTTTAATTGGCGGTTCAATCCCTTTTTTGACATTTTTGTGGTCATTAATTTTTCTTGGTGAACAATTTTCCAGTAGACAGTTATTGGGAAGTGGTTTTTTGTTAGTGGGGATATTTTTAATTGCCTTTTTACCAAGAAAAAAACATTTTTGGGAAAAAATTTTATTAAAATTTAAATCAGACAATAAATCGGTTGACAATTTAAAATACATATTTTTAGCTTCCCTTTTTTATTCAATTTTCTTTGTTTTAAGTAAATATGCTTATAGTTTGCAAAGTTTTTGGAGTGCTTTTATTTGGGTAAGAATTGGGTCGCTGCTTTTTGTTCTTGGACTTCTTCTTTTTCTTTCTTCTTGGCGTCAAGAAATTTTGCCAAGAATTTTCCAAAGAAAAAAGATGACAAAAAAGAGTAATTGGAAAATAAAATCTTTTTTCTTATTTAATCAGGGACTCGGCTCATTAAGTTTTATTTTGCAAAATTATGCTATTTTTTTAGGTTCAGTAGCGATTGTGAATGCTTTGCAAGGTGTTCAATATGGAGCGTTACTAGTTTTTGGTTTGATTTTTGCACCGTTTTTTCCCAAAAGTATGCGTGAAGATTTTTCTTTAAAGATTTTAATTTTTAAAATTTTAGCGATCAGTATTATTAGCACAGGTCTTTACTTTATAATTAAGTAATATGAAAAAAAAATATAAAATAATTTTTGGTATTTCTCTTTTTTTAATAATTTTTGTTGTTTATAATTTAAAAATAGCAAAGCACTTTCCTCGAGAAATAAATTTAAACCACAAACAAGATTTTTTTGGAGTAACTTTTTCTAAGAAGTTTTGTGGGGAACTTGGTTTGGATTGGAAAGAGGTTTATTTGGCAATGCTTAAAGAATTAAAAGTGAAAGAGGTACGTATTCCAATTTATTGGGATGATCTAGAAAAAGAAGAAGGGGTCTATGATTTTTCAGATTTTGATTATTTGATTTCTGAGGGTGAAAAAAATGGAGTACGTTTTATAATTAGTATTGGCAGAAGGGTTCCTCGGTGGCCAGAATGCCATAGTCCAGCCTGGTTGAATACTAAGAGTGAAATTGCTCAAAGAGTTGCCACTTTAAAAATGATTGAAAAAGTGGTTGGTCATTTTAAGGACCAAAAAAGCGTTGTTTGGTGGCAAGTCGAAAATGAACCATTTTTGGGTAGTTTTGGTGTTTGCCCAGCTTTTGATGAGGGTTTTTTAAGACAAGAAGTGGATTTGGTTCGTCAACTTGATCAAAGAAAAATAATTATTACAGCCTCCGGTGAATTAGGTGGCTGGAAAAAGGAATCAGAAATTGGTGATTATTTTGGAACCACGCTATATCGGGTTGTTTATAATTCTTGGTTTGGCTTTATTCGTTATCCGTTTTCCTCTCAACTATTCTATAATTCGAAGGCTAAAATATTGGGAATACCAAAAGAGAAAATGATGGTTATTGAACTTCAGGCTGAGCCCTGGGTGGCCAAAGGAAATATGATCTATTTAACAGAAAAAGAAATTAATAAATCAATGAGTGTTGAGCAATTTAAAGCAAATCTTCAATCTTCAATTAATCTTGATTACAATAAAACTTATCTCTGGGGGGTGGAATGGTGGTATTGGCAAAAAAAATATGGCAACCCCGAGTATTGGAAAATAGCAGAATTAATTTTTAAATAAAGAGCTAGATATTATTTTCCAGAATATCAATTATTTTATTATCTTGAAAATCAACCCAATTTTTAAAAATTTCACGATTTTTCTTAAATTGGGTTTTTTGATTAGCAGAAATTAACTGAGGATCAAAACTTTCGCCCATACTTGCTAAGCTAGACTGAGTAGCGTCATATGCGTTACAGAGCTGTTCGTAATGATTTTTTGTTGGAATCATTAAAATATCTTTATCTAAATAAAGTGCTTCTCCAATTGAATCAAATCCGGCGGTGCTAATATAGATTGAGCATTTTCTCAAGCATTCCGCAAAGGTTAAGTCATTTACTGGGTTGAATGATAGATTTTTTAAATTACTTTTTTCTTCTCGATCTGAAAAAGCTTCAATTTTGCTGTCTGGGTTTTTTTGAGCCCAGGTCTCTATTTCTTTTGCATACCCTTTGTTTAAAAGATAGGCCATAATATAGTCATTTTTTTCTGGTAAACAGTTTTTTATTTCTTTTTTGATTAGCGGTGGGCAGATAAAAAGATTTTTTTTATTTTCATCGGGAACATCAAGAAAAGATAAAGCGATTTTTTTATTTTTTTTGCCAGCTAAAAAATAATTATAAAAAAGAAATAGATTTTTCTCTAGCCAGGTTTTTTTGGGAAACTGAAAACTAGAATGTTCCACAAAAAACTGATGACCAATTAAAAAAAGAGGTTTTGATTCCGAGCAAAATAATTGATAAACACGAGAAAGTGGTTCGTAAAAACTAATTAAAATATCTGGTTGTTCTTTCTTGATTGTTTGAGAAATTATTTTTAAATATTTTGGCCAGTAAAAAATATTTTTAATTGTTGCTAAAAAACTTAACCAAGAATTAATTCCTTGGTTATTTTTATCAATCACAAACACTGGACCACCAATTAAAATTGGCTGGAGTCCCATTCTTTGTGAAAAAAAATCAGGAATTTTTCGGTTTGGATTGCTACTTACAAAAACAGCGCTAATCAAATGACCGCGCTTTTCGAGTTTCTCTTTGAGGGTAATGGCTTGACTTAGATGTCCACGCCCCTCCCCTTGGACGAAGAAAATAAATTTCATAGTGAGCGGGTAAGGGGAATCGAACCCCTCTCCTCAGCTTGGAAGGCTGATATAATAACCACTATACGACACCCGCATGCTGAATTATTTTAGCTAAAATTTTTGGTTTAGTCAATGTTTTTCTGGTTGATAAAAGTATATTTTTGAGACATTATCCTCATAAATAACTTGCCAATTTGAAGAACCATCAAGATGCTCTCGAAGTTTATTTATTGGTTTTAATTTCTGGTTTTTAATGGTAAATAAAAATTTTTCCCATTTTTTAGGCTGGTAATAGTCGTCCTTTTGGGGAATTAAGACTAAGCCAATATTATACTTTGTTAATTTTTCTTGAACGGGCTTATTGGTACTAAAAAAATCACGATATTCTTCAATAAATGTCCAATTTGCAAAAGAAACTTGAGGTAAGCGGCCGTCAATAAAAAGAAGTTTATTTGGCAAATCCCAAATTAAAAAACCACCCCATCCGTAGTGATTAAAAATATTTTGGTTTAAATATTCTGGATTATTTTTTAAAAAATTTACCCCAGCACAAGGATAGTCTTTGCAGTAAGATTCGACTGGGGTGTTTGTAAATCTGGTAGAAAATAATTGAATAAAAATAACAACAACTAAACAAAAAATAATTAAATACCTTAATAAATAAAAGTAGGAATTTTTTATTTCTTGAAAAAAATTACTATAAATTTCAATAATAAATCCAAAAGAAACCACAATAAACAAAGGAAAGTGGCGACGAGACTTAAAGCTCAAAACAGCAAAAACAATTAATAAAAATATTTTCCAAATTTTAATTTTTTGTTTTTGAGAAGAAAAATAAAGAAATACAGCGGTTAAACCAATAGCTAAATAGGCTAATTGATAAAAATGAAGAGGAAGTGCTGATTGGGGTAACCATTCGGTAATGATAGATAAATAAGCATTATTTCGATAGCCATTTAAAAAGTTATATAAATCTGGTCCATAGGGGGTTATAAGAGTGGCAATAAAACTAGCTGTGGTAAATATAAAAAAATAAAATATTTTTTTAGCAGAAATTATTTCCGAATGATCAAATATTTGGAGAAAACTAGTTTTTTTAGTAATTTTTTCAAATATTTTAATAAAAATCCAGGAAAATAAAATAAAAAATCCGATTAAAAAACTACCGTGCAGACAAGACCAAAGATAAAGGAGTGGTGGTAAAAGTAATAAAATTCGCCAATCTTGTTTTTTTTGATATTGATTAATAATAGTTAATACCAAAAGAACAAATAACAAGGCCACCTCTTGGATTCTGACTCCAAAATGAGGAAGAGCGGCAATTACTGCGAGTAATTGAAAAACAGCAACAAGGTAAGGGGTTATTTTTTTTAAAGAATGTTTTTGGACTTGGTAATTTAAGACTATTAACACCAAAATAATCAGAATTGCAAAGATAATTACTAAAATTGGATAGCCCATTTCTTGGTATCCGTGAAAAATTAAATAGTTACTTAACCACTCATGATCGACCCAATTATCAGTATAAGTATAATTATAGATATTTTTTTCTGGTACCTCGTAAGTTCTATTAATTTCTTCACCCACCTTTAAATGCCAACCAAAGTCTGGATCAAGATAAGAAAAGCCGTTATGAATTAAAATGCTAAAAATTAGTAAATAAAAAAAACTCCAAAAAACATGGATATATTTGATTTTTTTCACTAATTCTTTGATTTTTTTCACAGTTGAAAATAATTAGTTTATTTTGGGCGAATATCTTTGAGAAAAAATAAAACTGGGAAAGAAAGGCACATAATAAAAGCACCAATCAAAAATAAGCGATCAATTGGCATAATTATTAATAGACCGGCAGCCAAAGATGAGCCAAAGACATATCCAAGAGGAGAGGTTGCGCGGAAAAAATCAATATAGTCGACGTCAGTTGCTTTGATTAGTTTAAAAAAATATGATTCTCGCATTGCCTCAACCAAAGCAGCCCCAAGTCGACTAAAAAATAAAACACCAGCCCAGAGCCAAAAATTAGCCCCCTCTAAAAGAGAAAAAAACATTAAAGAAATTGATAAAATAATAAAACCAATTGTCATAATTTCTTTTTCGTTTAGGTAGTGGTCAGCGATCATTCCTGCTGGTATTTCTACCAAAATAAAGGGAATTAGCATAATTGAAAATAGAATTCCCAACTCTTCCCAACTAAAACCAATGGTTTTACTTAAATAAACAGGTAAAAAAACAACAGCAAAACTATAAAAAACACTTAATAAAAAAGCTAAAAAAAATATTGAACGCAACTTCCCTATTTTTGTAATATTTTTTGTTGTTGTTAATAGATTGCGATCTTGATAAACGGTTTTATCAGTTAGATTTTTTCCTTGAATCATAAAGAAGAAGGCAAAAATCATTAAAAAAACTAAAGAAGCGGCATAAGTCATTGTGAAGCCACCAAATTTAATTAATTCTCCAGCAATAAAAGGGGAAATTATCCAACCAAGATTAATGGCGGTAAAATAATTAGCATGAGTTGTTCCAGCGAAGTGTTTGGATGAAAAACTTTCTACAAAAATGTCCATATTAATTGCAATCAAGCTGACGCAAATATTCATTGCTCCAAAAAACAAGAACATCAACCACGGATCTTTGGGGGCAAGAGTCATTCCAATTAGAGACAATCCATAAATAAAAATTACCCTCCGAGTGCTTCGAAAGTTTTTTATTTTCTTAATCATCTTCGGAAATAACAAAATAGCAACAAAAGTTAAGATATTTGCCGAAAGAAAAAAAGTGCTAACTAAGGACAAGCCAACCGTTGAGGCTAGAAAGCTAGATTGACTATAAGCTGGAATAGCGGAGGCACTAGCAATAATAAAACCTAAAAAATAAAGAATGATTAATTTTTTGTGGTTTTTTTTCGGGTTTAGTTGTTTCTTTTTCATTTTTTTTGATAATTTTTTAACAAAAATAAACTGCCAATAAAAAACATTAGTAAGCTTATAAGTTGAGGAAAACGAAGAGAAAGGATTTCTGGAGTTGGATCAATGCGGAGATATTCTAAAAAAAATCTAATAGCCCCGTAAGCTAAAATATAGATGCCAATAATTTGGTCGTCTTTGTTTTTTTGATATTTTTTGAGAACGAATAAAATTAAAAAAAGAACAAAACAAGCTAGACTTTCATAAAAAAAGGTTGGGTGGAAGTAGTTCGTGTTTAGATATTCAATTGGTCTGTTTATTGGAGAAATAAAAATACTCCAAGGTAGGGTGCTCGGAATGCCAAATAGTTCTTGATTAAAGTAGTTTCCGAAACGTCCTACTGCTTGACCAAGAGCAAGTCCAGGAACAATCAGGGCTGCTAATTTGGAGAAGTTTATCTGATATTTTTTAGAAAATATTAGTAAAACAATAGTCGCTCCAATTAGTCCGCCATGTATTGCTAGTCCTCCGTGCCAAACCTTAAATAGCTCAGAAAGATGAGAAAAATAGTAAGAATAGTTTAAGAACCACTCATAGATTCTTGCCCCGAGTAGACCACTAATAATTAACCAAAAGGTTAAATCGTAAAACTGATCTTTTTGAAGGCCTTCTTTTTGCCAAAAATAACTAGTAACCACCATTGCGGCAATTATTCCTAAGACCAAAAAGAGCCCATACCAATAGATTGTGAGCCAACCAAAAGAAAAAGCGATGGCTTGAGGCTCAAAATTATGAAAAAAACTGAGCATAAATTCAAGTGCGGACGGAGAGACTCGAACTCTCAAGAGTTGCCCCGCTAGCTCCTAAGGCTAGTGCGTCTACCAATTTCGCCACGTCCGCTAATCTTTGTTATTATAATATCATCTTTGTTTTGATAAATCAAAAAAAATACCCACCAATGTTTTTGGGGGTATTTTTAAGAAAGATGTTTTTACTAATTTAGCTTTTATTCCAGAACTTCGATTTTGGCAACTTTAACGCCAAATTTCATAGCCGCCGAGCGTTCTTTGAACCAAACATCAACCCGATTTGCATGACGAGCATTCATTCGATCACGAACAACAAAAACTCGGTCACCAAATAAATCGGGAATTCGGACTTTAGTGCCCATCTTTAAAAAGTTGGCGGCAATTGTATCTTCAACGCCGTGTTCACAGACATTAAAGCCATTGGCAGTAATACAAGGAGAATCGTCAGTTTGAGCCGCCTCGGAGTTATAAGCGGTCATGGTGTGGGTGCTAGTTCTAACCACCTTGTATTTAGGAGTTTTTTTCTCAGGAAGAACAGGTATTACAAGCTCTTCGGTCTTGATAATATTTAAAGAAATGTTTTCAGCCTCTTGATTTTTAGCGGCCTCCGCTTTTTTAACAGCTTCATCAGCCAAAGCAGGCATTGGGAAAAGGATGAATTGAAAGACGAGAGCGACTAATAAAAAAGTAATAATTTTTTTGCCCAAATTTTTGATTTTCGGGAGAGGGATTGAACCCTCAGTGTTGCTGATGATATTTTTCATATAGTTTTATTTGTTCAAATAAAAAATTCCTACTTAATTAGATTAGTCAGCAGGAATTTTTGTTGACCCTTTATAGTATCACTTATTTATAATTAGGTCAAGGGTTAGTTGGGGATAACTATTGACAACTTCTCTTTTATGTGATACTATATAGGTAGTTAAATTGAGAAATCGTAAAAAAAATCAAAATTTAGCTAAAATTAGAGTGTTAATTAACAAAGAGGGCATTGCGAGACCAATAAAAGTTGGGGTAAGCGCTGTCTATATAAATGAAAAAAATATGTTTTTTATTAATCGCAACAGTGATTGCGGTTAATTCATTTGCTCAGTTGTCTATTCAGGACGACGAGCAATTATCAATTTTAAACCGCCAAATTCCTCAACAGAGGCTTGCGGTTAATAAACTCCAAAACAAAGTTTTGGAGGGGGTAAAAATTGCGGAAAATTATCAAAGAATTCAGAAGCAATTAGCTTCTTTGGATTCTTTAAACATCAAAGACGGCCTCAACGATCAAGAGGCGCGTCAGTTTAAAACTCTCACAATTCAAGCCCAAAAAGCGAAAGATCGCTTGCTAGAGTTTGAGTTTAAAAACGAAGATCTTGATGCTCTTTTGGAGGGCGAAAAGGCTCAACTTAATTCCCTAATCATTAGAAAAAGGGAAATTATTGATAGAGCCACTTTAAATTCAGAAACTCCGAAAGAAGTTTCTATTAGGGAAAAAAATCTTCGTGACCGTGGATTTGCTGTCAAGAATTCTGAGTCTGATTTAAATTATAAAATCAGACTACAAGAAGAAACTGTGAAGCGTTTAACCAGCACCACCGTTTCTTCAGATGACAATTTGGGATCATATACCATTTGCTTGGTGAATTATTCCAAAAAAGCAAAAAGAATTTTTAAAGTGAGGGGCATGGAGGGGACTCGTTCTTTCGAGGTTGCCCCAGATACTTCAATTTTAATTTCAGCGATACCACAGTTGTATTACTGTGATATTACTGATCTACAAAATGGTAACACCACCAAAAATGCGCATGCAACGGTGGGATTATCCGTTCAACAAATAGACGGAAAAAAATGCTCAGCATTTTTTTACGCTCTAGAATATTTGAGAAATGGATGCGTTGCACCTATTTCTCAATAAAGAAGTTAAGGCTCTGTTTGAAGACGGAGCCTTTTTTAATAGGTCAGGAAACCCCGCACGATTTTCCGCTGCGGCTGCTTGTCAGCCGCTGAGTGCGGGGATGAATGACTCCCGTAGCGAAGCGGAGGCTTTGACATACAGCGAAACCCGGAAAGGAAACCCCGTATGATAAAAGGCTAACCAGAGGTTAGCCTTTTTGAGTGCGGGGAGGAGGTCATTAATAATTAAAAACAAAAAACTCCTGAGAATAAGGAGTTTTTTAAATGATTACTTAGTCGCTTTATGATCCTGGGTTTTGTATATAACTAGTCCCTTGAGGAGCGGTCCCTTGGAAAGGGAGTGAAGTAAAGATAAAATAAGTAATAGCGTAGGAGGCCAAAACAATTACTAGCCCAATAATTGAAGAGATAATTGTTTCTTTTGCTTTTTTAATTGGCTCTGGATCACCAGCGGCAGTCATCCATTTAAATCCGGAATAAACCATTAAACAAATAAAGATTATGGCAAGTAAACCAAGAACAGTGACAATAACAGTTTTAACTATTGATACCACATCAGCACTACCATAACCCGCATCCTCGCTAACCATTTGAGCGTTTTGGTTTATTTTTCCCGTGGCTTCGGGATTTAAAATAGAGGCTTGAACTGGCAAAGCAATCATTGATAAGGTAAAGACAAAGAGAAGAAGTAGTTTTTTTATTTTTTTCATATAGTTTACAAAAGATAACTAGAAACAAAACCCCAGATTGCATAAGCTGAAACTGTGATCACTAGCCCAATAATAGCCATTCTAATCGTTCCTTTTGCTTTTTTAACATCATCAGCGTCACCAGCTGCCATCATCCACTTAAATCCAGCATAAATCATTAGAACCACAAAAATTACCCCTAACGTGCTAAGAAAAACCTGAATTATTTTGGAGACTGAATACATCAAACTCTGTTCAGGGGCAGTAGTTACATTATAAGATTTTTCGGCAACGTTTTTTAGTCGACCAAGGGTATTTTGAGAGTTACTTGGAGTAGAACTAGCAGCAAAAACAAAATAAGGAAGGCTCAACAAAAGAGTGAGTGATATTAACAATAATAATTGTTTAAAACTTTTTTTCATAATTAAGTATTTAAAGAATTGCTTACAAGATTAGAAACAACGAAATAACTGATCGCATAGGCCAAGATAACAATTATAAGACCGATTGTAGCGTTTAACAGAATTTTTTTGGCTGACTTCACCTTGTCATCAGATCCGCTCGCGGTCATCCAAGTGAAGCCACCGTAAATTACGAGAATTAAAAAGAAAACTCCTAAGAAAGAAAGAACAGTTTGAATTGTATTAGCAATTAAAAGGTCTGGGGTGGTACTAGCAGTGGTGTTATAACCACTGCTATCTGCGAAATTTTTAGTTTTTTCGAAAGCACTTCCAATTCCAGCCATAAAATTATTTTAAGAAACCCTTAAGGGCCCCTGAAAAGATAAAGATTGTAATCGCATAAGCAAGGGAGACGACAATTAAACCGATTGTCGAATTAATTAAAATATCTCGTGCTTTTTTAATTTGGGTGTCGTTTCCTTGAGAAGACATCCACAGAAATCCAGCATAAATTGCTAACACTAAAAAAATTACCCCCAAAAAAGAAAGAACAAAAGCAATGCCATTAGAAATCGATTGGTCAATATTAGGAGCCGCACTGCTTGTGTTATATCCTAATGTTCCAGCTGTTGATTTTAAACCGCTTTTTTCTTGAAAATTATAGGTAGCGTTAGCTGTTTTAACAAATAAACTGAACATAGCTAGTTAGCTGGTTAGAGTGCTTCCAAGGTATGAAGTGATTGCATAGGCAAAGACAACAATGACTAGTCCAATAATTCCGTTAATAATAATGTCCTTGGCTTTTTTAACTTGAGCTGGTTCTCCTTGAGAAATCATCCATAATACTCCACCATAAATCATCAATATTAAGAAAGCAACACCAACAAAAGAAAGGATTGTGGCAATTACCTTGGCAGCACTATTTTCGATGTCATCGCTCTTTTTCAGTAATTCTTTATTTTCATCACCAGTAGCATCTAGTGTTGCGTTTAAGCCATTCATAGTACTATTGGCGGCTCTAACTGGAGAAACAGCCAAAGAACCAACAAACAATAAACCAAACAAAAGAAGAAAAAGTATTTTTTTTAATTTCATAGATTTTAATCGTTGTTCTGGAAACAGTTATAGTTGCTTCCAGAACAACGATCCCCATCGTTGATGAGGATCATGGGGTTAAATAGTGCTAATTAATTTAGAGAGGACGAATTTGGCAATTCCCCAAGAAGCTAAAATAATAATTAAACCAACTACACCGGCGCTCATTAATTCCTTTGCTTTTTTGATGTTATCATCACTTCCCATCGCAGTCATCCATTTGAAACCACCAACCAAGAAGATTACGACAGCAATCAAACCTAAGAACATTAAAGCGGCGTTGATTAATTCGGTGGCGACAGCAATTGGTTCTCTGTTGGAAAGTTTAAGACCACTAATGCTATTTGTTCCTTCCAATCCAACTTCGGCGTTAGTTAAAGCACTAACAGTTATTGGTAAAACCATTAAAGACAAAGCAATTAACGAAAATAATAATTTTGAGATTTTTTTCATAATTTCACCACCTCTCTAGATTTAATTTTGTGACGATTTTTTAAACAAAGATCGTTGCTCTAACAACAAAATTTATTTTCAGAGCAACGATCCTCATCGACCCGATGAGGATTCGTTAATTTTGAGTTTTGATTAGGAGCCAGAGGTAGTTAGTTGAG
>CAINDR010000042.1 GCA_903847415.1 Candidatus Falkowiibacteriota bacterium | reverse complement strand
GACGATATGATAACGGGTGTAGTAGGTGCATTGTGCTTGCTTTCTAAATTCCATCCCACTATTTTAGTCCCGACAGGGGCAATCGTCCAGAGAACAGGCTCTCCTCCGAGGCCTGACGGCCTCGGTTTCCCCGGTAGAGTATGACCTCCTCCCCGCACTCAAAAGGACTATCTAAAAGATAGTCCTTTTTCATACGGGGTTTCCTATCCGGGTTTTTCATTAGAATCCGAGCGTCGCGTCTTGCGGGAAGTCCTTCTGGCCTTGCCACGTTATATATTTTTTAATCTGTTCCTCATTGAGGCCGATGGTCGAAGAGAAATATCCAACGCTCCAGATGCCGCCGTCGAGATACATAGTTTTAATGAATTTAAACTTCTTTTTGAGATGAGCACTAGACATTGATTTTAATTGCTGGACGGCGGCACTAACTGAAATGTCTGGTGGGATTTCTATCTGTATATGGAGGTGGTCGTTATCGGTATTAATAGCAACAATCTGGAGCTCAGGATATTTTTCCATCGCTTTTCCAAAGACGGCCAGAAGTTCGGGTTTAACATACTCTTTCAAAAACTTCCGGCGGTACTTGGTGCCCCAGACTATATGGTATTGATGTTGATAGGTAGAGTGATTCAAGGCTCGGATTCTCATGACTATAGCTTAACACTTCCCTACGGGAAGTGTTAAGAGCGGAGTCATTCATCCCCGCACTCGCGCTCCCGCTTCGCGGTTCGCCAAGGAATGCTCATGCGGGGTTTCCTGACCTATTAAAAAACCCCGAAAAATTTAATTTTCCGGGGTATTTTTTATTCTTTGCAACTATTTTTTGGCCCAAGACAAATCTGGAATCAAAAAGTCCATTGAATATTTTTCCTCAATAACTGGCAGTAATTTCGAAACCGGATAAGCACCAGAAAGAAAACGGGAAACCGTTGATGCTTCGTCTAGTTGATTATTTCTAAGCACTGAAAATATTTCATTTTCTGTCATCAAAGCAATCGTGAGAACGGCTTTACGCTTAGGGAAATCGAGATTCAGAAGAAAGTTATACATTTTTTCTAGTGGCTCTCCTTGTGTCTCTTCTCGAATTTCATCAAGTTTATAATATACTTTTTGGTACATAAACTCCCTTAAATCAAGAAAATTCTTGGCAACGTCACTTTTCTCAAAACTGATTTGATTCTGTCCAACACTTTCTTTACAAAGAGCAGTTAAGCATTTTAGCATTCTTTCATTTTTATTTATTCCTAACTTATAGTAAGAATTCGGCGGCGAAACTTGCAATATTACCGATGAAAATACATCAAATGAATCTGAAATAGTGTAAGATAATTTGTCGACATACATCCCAACGTTATAACAAAGTGGAACATTGTTATGTGTCGTCAATTCTCTAGCGCCACGACTATGATATTGAATAAAATCCAAAATCTCATAAAGAAGATTCAGCGGTTCAATTTCCTGAACCAAAAATGATCCAAAATTTTCATGACGAAATGCTTGCTCTAATTTTCTAGTTAAAAATTTTTCCCCAAAATGACCAAATGGCATGTGGCCAATATCATGGACCATCATAATGGTGTAGGCTAGCATTTTATTTAAGCCCAATTGATCAGCGACAAAAGCGGCATTAATTGCGGCTTCCTGTGAATGACTCATTCTGGTTTGATAGCAATCCCCAGCCGGAAATATAACCTGTGTTTTATTTCTCAATCTTCGGAATGCTACAGAATTAAGAATTTTAAACAAATCCCACAAATAGGGATCAAGCTTAGTTATTACAAACATCTCTTCCTGATCTTTCCTGCCTAAAGAATTCTGAGGCAAAAATGCCCTATCTAAAAAATACTTGTTCATGTTTCCTCCTTATTTTTATTTTATTTTAAATTTACAAATTGACTTTTAATTTAACCACAAAGGTTAATAAAAGTAAACACTACCATCTTCGCCTCCTAACCGCTATAATAAATGCATGCTAGACCTACAAAATGAAAATGAAAAATTTGCTGCTGGCTACAAATTAATCGGCGGCGTTGACGAGGCTGGCCGCGGACCACTTGCTGGTTCGGTGGTGGCGGCCTGTGTTGTTATTGATCAAAATTTTGTTATTGAAGGAGAGTTAACAAAGGTAATGGATTCAAAAAAGTTGAGTCCGAAAAAAAGAGAGGAATTATACAAGTTAATTCGCGAAAAAGTTTTAGCAGTTGAAATTGGCGTCGTCTCACCAAAAATGATTGATAAAATTAACATTCTTCAGGCTAGTTTACTAGCAATGAAAAAGGCAGTTGAAGGCTGCACGCCAAAACCAGAGTATCTATTTATTGATGGAAAATTTAAAATTCCAAAACTAAGTACTCCACAAAGTGCAGTAATTGGCGGAGATGGAAAAGTATTTTGCATTGCCGCCGCCTCTATTGTTGCTAAAGTTGCTAGAGACTGGCTCATCACCGCTGAAGGAGAAAAATACCCAGAATACGATTTTGCCAAACACAAAGGCTACGGAACAGCTCTTCATTTAAAAAAACTGAGAGAATTTGGTCCCTGTCCAATTCATCGCCAAAGTTTTGGACCAATTAAAGATTTAATAAAAAAATAGCCCTCAGTTTTTAATTAAAACGAGGGCTTACTTTTAAATAATAGAAAGTTCAGGAGATTTAACTTTTTCCTTGCAAGTTAAAATAAAATTTAAGGCAGCTACTGTTTCTTTGAAAATTTTAATCTCTGATAACTGGCAACCAATAAATTCATTTTGGTTATTAACGCCAAAAAACAATACCGGAAATTTTTTGTGTTGAGCAGTTAAAAAGTCAATTCGACTATCCCCAATAAACAAAACTTTACCAATAAAGTTGATTTGTTTACTGTTATACAAATCATCCCAAACTCCCGGTGACGGCTTTTTGTGTGCTAGGTTATCAGAAGTCGCTACAAAATCAAACACTTCTTCAAGATTAATCCCGGCTAAAGAAGCCGAGGTTTTTAAAGAAGACATTGTTCTGTTGGTGACAACTCCAATTTTTAAACCAACATCTTTTAATTCCTGAATTCTAACAAGCAAAAAATCCGGGACATCAAATTTTTTATTTAAAGCCCTAAGAGTGCTTTCTTTGGAAATCTCAGAAATCAATTCGGGTGTCCAATTAAGTTTTTCTCCTAATTTGGGAAACATTTCTTCCCAAGACATCCCACTATAATCTTTAAAATCAGTCATTTTCACCAACTGACCATATTGACCAGCGGTCTTGATGACAATTTTTTTAGATTCAACAACTGAATTAACAATAACGCCGTCATAATCGAGAGCGATAGTATCAATTTCCGTTTTAATATATCTGATCAAAGCTTCAATCGGATAATTTTCCATCATTCCTCCTTTTTTATTATTTTTTTAATGAATTATTTTTTAGATATCTTATTTTTTCAAATTTTGTTTTCTTAAACGAATATTGTGAGGAGTAACTTCCAAATACTCATCCTCATTCATAATACTCAATCCTCTTTCTAGGGTAATATCCCAAGGTGGAGTTAATTGGATTGCTTCGTCAGTACCAGAAGCACGAACATTCGTTAATTTTTTACCCTTAATTGGATTAACGTCCAAATCGTTTCCTTTGGCTACATTACCCAAAACCATACCAGTATAAACTTCTGTATTTGGGGAAATATACAAAACACCACGTTCTTGAAGATTCCAAAGAGAATAAGCCAATGCTTTACCGGCAATCATTGAAACCATTGAACCAAGTTGATTGCGTTCAATCTCACCAGCATGTGGCTTAAAACCAATAAAATGAGAGCAAAGAATACCTTCACCTCTGGTGTCCACAACAAATTCATTACGATAACCCAGAATTCCACGAGTAGGAATTTCGAATAAAATTCTAGTCTGGCCATTGTGAGTGCGGAGATCAGTCATCTGACCTTTTCTTTTGGACATCTTTTCAATCACAATCCCGGACAATCCTTCTGGAATATCAATAGTAATTTCTTCATAAGGCTCATATTTTCCATCCTCCTCTTCTCGAATAATAACTTGTGGTTGGGAAACTTGCATTTCGTACCCTTCGCGACGCATATTTTCTAATAAAATAGCGACGTGTAATTCACCACGACCATAAACTTTGTAAAAATTAGCATCAGAAAAATCAACACGAAGTCCAACGTTTACTTCCAATTCTTTTTCCAGACGTTCTTTGAGCTGACGATTGGTCACATATTTTCCTTCACGACCCGCAAATGGAGAATTGTTGACTAAAAAATTTAGACAGATAGTTGGTTCGTCAATTTTAATTGCTGGCAAAGGTTCTGCTTCGGCATTAATAGTAATGGTATCACCAATATTAATTTGTCCTAAACCAGCCACCATCACGATATCACCAGCCTCCGCTGAAGGAACTTCTTTTCTTTCTAGTCCAGAAAAAGTAAATAATTTTGTAATTTTTGCTGTTCGAGCTGGTAAATCATGACTCAAAATAGTCACATTTTGACCAGAAATAATTCTCCCTTCATAAACTCGGCAAATTGAGCAACGACCAAGAAAGTTATCATAAGCAAGGTTAAACGGTTGAGCAGCTAAAGGCAGGTCTGAGGAAGAATCCTTGGAAGCTGCTGGAACGTGAGCCACAATCGTCTCAAGCAATGGGCTTAAATCTTTGTGTTCATCGTTAAGATTATTGATAGCAAAACCTTGTTTGGCGGCGGCAAAAACTACTGGAAAATTTAACTGTTCATCATTAGCGCCAAGATCTAAAAATAATTCATAAACCATTTCTTGAACAACCTCTGGTCGAGCAGCTGGTTTATCAATTTTGTTAATCACCACAATTGGTTTTAAACCCAGTTCTAAAGATTTTTTTAGAACAAATTTGGTTTGTGGCATTGGGCCTTCTTGAGCGTCAACTAACAACAAAACGCAATCAATAGAACGCAAAATACGCTCAACTTCAGAGCTGAAGTCGGCGTGTCCAGGAGTATCAACCAAATTAATCTTTGTGTCCTTATAGACAACGCTGGCATTTTTTGAGTAAATAGTGATCCCCCGCTCTTGTTCCAGAGCATTTGAATCCATACTAGCCACAACGTAACCGGCTTGCTGCAAAAGAGCGTCAGTTAAAGTGGTTTTCCCATGGTCCACATGAGCAATGATGGCAATATTTCTAATATCCATAGTTTTAGATTTGGCCTGGCAAGAATGGGGATTGATAATTAATAACTACCAAAAACGGTCTCACAAAAAGAAATACGCGCTTAAAGTCGCGTAATTCTGGCGAAAATTTAAATTTTTATTATTGTTACCAAATTGTAACCAAAAAATCACTAGATGTCAAGAAAAATATTAACTGCTTAAGATTTTAATATTTAGCTAGTTTTGGTTTACTCTCTAATTATTCTGATGATAAAGACTAGTTTATCTTATTAATTTTATAAATCATTAATTGAAGAAACTTTTTCCTCACCAGTCTTCATGTTTTTTATTTTATAATGACCCTGCGCTAATTCATCCGAACCACAAATCACGACTTGAGAAATATTTTTTTTATTTGCATATTCTAAGGCTTTATTAATTTTTTGAACTTCAAAACCAACGAGAACATTTTTCCCTTCACTTCTCAATTGACCCGCCAACTTTCTAATATCTGCGATTAAGGCTCCGTCAAACAAAGGCAAATAAAACATTTCTGATTTTTTAATAAATTTATCTCCCAATAAATTCCAAGATTCCAAAAATAATCTAGTCGTTTCATCGCCAGGTGCAAAACCAACTGCCGGAAAGCTAGCTGAACCAAAAAGCTCTGCCAATCCGTTGTATCGCCCACCACCAAACATCGCTCGATTATTGTCTGGATGGGTATCAAAAACTTCAAAAATTAAACCATCGTAATAATCAAAACCACGAATCACTGCTGGATTAAAATAAATATGATCATAACCAAGGTTTTGAAGCTCAGTTATCATTTTTTTAATTTCCAACAAACCAAGATTATTTGCTAATTCTGGTAATGATTTTTCTAAATCAGAAATAGTTTCGCTTTCCATAAAGCGAAACAACACTTCAACTACCTTCTTTGATAAACCAAGCTCTTCTAAGCGAGCTTCTAGATCTTTCTTTGATAATTTTTGCCACTTATCAAGAATACGAACAACGGCTATTTTTTGTTCATCAGCAAGCTTCCCGCAAAGCGCTAATAAACCATCTAACAATTGACGACTATTTAAAGATACCTTGAAAGACCCTTTTGGCGCTCCAAAAGCAGCCATAATATCTAATGATAATTGCAATACTTCTAAATCAGAGCTAGGAGAATCACTGCCAAAAATATCGCAATTTAATTGCCAAAACTCACGATTTCGTCCACGCTGTGGTTTTTCATTGCGCATAAAATTGGCAATCGAAAAAAATTTGAGTGGTTTTGGTGCGGTGCCATAAATTTTAGAAACCAGGCGAGTGACCGAAGGCGTCATTTCGGGACGAATGCACAATTCCCGCCCACCAAGATCAGTGAAAGTCACTAGTTCTTTGCCGCCAATATCCTCGCCGGATTTGGCGCGATAAACTTCAGCATATTCAACAAGTGGAGTTAAGTATTCTTCAAAACCATATTGCCGACAAACTTTTCGCCAAGTTTCAAAAATATAGTGACGAATAGCAAATTCCTCTGGTAGCCAATCGCGAGTTCCTTTTGGTTCTTGGTTAGATAAAATTTTAGTTTTCATATTATTCTTTAAATAAATTTTTCGTCTTTTATTTCTTCTGGCAAATAGTCTAACTCAGACTTTCCATCTACCGGTGTATATTTATACCCCTCACCATAACCAAGACTTTTCATTAACTTAGTTGGAGCGTTTCGAATATGAAGGGGTACTGGTAAAGCTCCTTTTTTGCTAACCATTTCAGCTGCCTTCATATAACCAAAATAAGCGACAATACTTTTCGGTGATTTTGCTAAATAAACCGCGGCATGGGCCAGATTAACTTTGCACTCTGGCAAGCCAATTCTTTGACAAGTATCATAGACGGCGTTGGCTAGTAGTAGGGCACTATTATTAGCGATACCAATGTCTTCGCTAGCAAAACGAATCATTCGCCTCGCAACATATAAAGGATCTTCTCCGGCCTCAAGCAAACGTGCTAGATAATAAATAGCGGCATTAGCATCTCCACCGCGCATTGTTTTATGAAGGGCGGAAATTAAGTCATAACGATCATCACCAGTACGATCATGAGAAAGCATTGGTCGCAGAGCAATTTTTTTAATCAGATCTTCGGTTATTTTTTTATTGCCAGTCGCAAAAGAAATTAAATCTTCTAAAATATTTAAAGCTCTCCTAGCATCGCCACCTGACAAACTAGTAACAATTTTCAAGGCTTCCTTATTTATTTTATCGGCCTTCTCTTTCCCAGAGTTATCTTTTGTTAAAGCTTGCTCTAAAATTTTAATAATCTCTTTGTCGTTTAGTGTTTTTAGTACCAAAACCTTTGCTCGTGATAATAAAGCGCCATTAACTGAAAAACTGGGGTTCTCGGTGGTGGCACCAATCAAGGAAATTGTACCATTTTCTACTTGTGGTAAAAGAGCATCTTGCTGTGCTTTGTTCCAGCGATGAATTTCATCAATAAATAAAATGGTCTTGGTACCAAGTCGTCTATTTTCTCTCGCTTGATCCAAAATAATTCTTAAATCTTTAATTCCACTTTCAACTGCTGACAACTGCACAAAACTCGCCTTAGTTTCCTTGGCGATAATTAACGCTAAAGTTGTTTTGCCACTCCCAGGTGGTCCCCAAAAAATTAAACTAGGCAAGTGATCATTTTTTATAACACTTGCTAGCCAGCTCTTCGGACCAACTAATTCCTCTTGTCCGACGAACTCGCTAAGGTTATTTGGCCGAACCCGAGATGCGAGTGGAGAAAATGAATCACTCATAAATACTAGCTAATCATAACACAATCGGGCCAAAAAACCAAAAAAACACCTTAATAGTGTTTTTTTGAATCATTAAAAATAATATTTTTAATAATTTCGCTTCTTATCTTTTATTAAAGACATAAATAAGGTTGGCACAATAAACAAAGTTAAAAATGATGACAACATTAAACCAAAAATAACTGACCCTCCCAAAGCTCGCCAAGTTTCGTCAGAAAAAGTAATCGGAATAATACCAAGAATAGTACAAATAGAAGTAATAAAAATGGCCTCTAACCGAGATTTTCCAGCATCCACAATTGCTTCGGTAAAAGGAATCCCGCTATGCAAATTGAGACTAATTTTGTCTACTAAAATAATGGCATTTTTCACAACAATCCCAAAAAGAGCCAAAATTCCAATCAATCCCGGGAAGGAAAGATTAATCCTCGCAGCAGCAAGGCCAAAGAAAACCCCAATTAAAGCTAGAGGAATGGTTGTTAAAACAACAAAGGCTTTTTTCAGAGAATTAAACTGAATAATCAAAGTAATGACGATCAAGAAAATGGCAACAACCATTGCCTTCAAAATAGAAAACACCGATTCATTGTTTTGCTCATTTTCACCGCCGTAAAAAATTGTGTAGCCGTTTGGAAGCTGATAATTCTTCGCTCGATTTTGAAATTCAGCAAGAATTTCAGCAGTATTAGCTTGACCATCGGTAGCAGCAGAAAGAAGGACGACTCGTTTTTGATCAATTCTAGTGATTGTTTCCACCGACGGTTTTAATTCAATTTTGGCAACATCTTTGAGGAAAACCGGCTGCTTTCGAAGATTGAGAATTTGAATACTTTGAATTGCCTCTAAGTCAGGAATTTTATCTTTTGCAAAACGAGCCATCACCTTTAGTTCTTTTCCATCTTTTAAGACTGTAGTGGCTTCGACCCCAGAAATTGCTAAACGCAATGTTGATCCAACATAAGCAGCGTTTAAATTATACAACTCTAAACGAGCTGGATCTAATACAAAAGTATAGTCCGCTGGCGACTCCTTGAGCGAGGTTTTTGGGTTAATAACACCGGGAATGGTGGATAGCAAAGGCTTTAAGTCGCTAGCAATTTTATCTAAAACCTGTAAATCCTCGCCAGAGATTCTCGCCTCAAAAGCCGCACCAGATGGTGGTCCACCTGCTGGTGACTCAACCGTAATAGTCGCTTCTTGGATATCAGAAAGATCTTTTCGAATTTTAGTCGCAAGTGAATAAGATTTAATATCTCTCTTTTCTTTAGGAACTAGTCTAATTGAAATCGATGAAAGATGAGAGGAATTTGCCGATCCGGACAAACTGTCACCAGAAGCTGATGAACCAACAATCGTAGTAAAATTAGCAATTTCTGGATATGTCGACAACCGCGATTCCACAATTCTCACAATTTTATCGCTTTCATCAAGCTTTAATCCGGCCGGAGCTTCTAAATTAACATACAAATAATCAGAATCAGAGGAGGGAAAAAATTCCGTTTTCACAATTCCCGTTGCCGGCAAGGCTACTGCAATAATAAATAGAACTGAGACAAAAGCGAGAGTTAAAAATCTACTCCGTCGACTCGCTAATAAGCGACGAAGATTTCTTTCATAAAAAGGCAAAATTGCATTAAAATTAATAACGCCATGCATCAAACGATCAAAAAAACCATGATGCCCACTTCCCTGTTCACGTAATTTTTTCTTAATCATTTCGTCGTCCTCCCATTCAGAAGATACTAAGATACTATTGCTTTCCAATTTTTCCTGACCACCACGGCGATACCAACGAATTAAAATAAAAACTGGAACTAAAGAGATCAAAGTTAGAGGGATGGCAATTATTTTATTTGGCAAAAATAATAAAGCCAACGATAAAGTAATCAAACCAAATAAAGCAAAAGAAAAAGTTTTTTTAGTAAAACGAACCCGCTCTAAAACAGCTGCAAGAGGGTGATTGATAATTAAAGCAATTATCAGAGAAGAAATTAAAGTTACGGAAACCGTAATTGGAATTGATTTAATAAACTGACCAATAATGCCAGTAGCCATCAACAAAGGCAAAAAGGCCCAAACTGTTGTTAAGGTTGTGGTGGTTAAAACAACTTTAAAATCATTTAAAACCAAAAGGACTGCTTCTTCTGGAGTAAATTTCCCAGATTTTAAATATTGTTTGGTCGCTGAAACAACCACAATTGCATCGTCAACTAACAAACCAAGCGCTAGAATCAAAGAAAAAACAGATAAAAAATTTAAACTAATTCCTGAACTGAGCATTACTCCGAAGGTAGCGAAAAAAACTAAAGGAATTGCTAAACCAGCAACCAAAGCCTCCTTAAGACCAACAATCAAGAAAAGAACAGCGAAAACTAAAATTAAGGTTAAAATAAAATCATGAGTCAATTGATTAAAATTATCATCAATAATTTCAGCATAATCAACGGATACTTGATAATTTAAACCAACTGGTAACCGCTTTAAGGTGTCCTGCACGGCAAGGTTAGCAGCAGAAACGGTATCAATGATTGATCCACCAGTTTTTTTTATTACCTGAATTGTAATATCTTCTTGAGGAACAGATCCTTTTGTTGAGGCCCGAGAATAAACTTTTTTTTCAATTGCTTTTTCGCTGACTACTGCCACATCTTTAAGATAAACAATCGCTCCTTCTTCGGAATGAGCCAGTGGCGTGCTTGCTAATTGGTTAACATCAAAAAATCTCCCATCTACTCTGACTGGATAAGAAAATTTTTCAGACTCAAAATTACCAGCCGGAATAGCCAAATTAGCACCCCGAACCACAGCATTAGCCTGGTCAGCTGAAATATTATAAATATTTAATTTTTGGGGATCATAAGCAATTTCAAATTCTCGCTCATCACCACCAGAAATTCGAACCTCGCGTACCCCAGGGATTTTTTCCAGCTCATCTTTAATGGTGTCTCCTGCCTGTCTAAGAGTAAACCCATCATAAGGTCCAGTTAGTGAAATCGCCCAAATCGGAGTGTCATCGAAAGAAATTTCCTGAACTATTGGATCATTGGCATCGGTTGGTAAATCTTTTTTGAGATTAGTAACTGCATCGCGTAATTTACGGATTGAATCATCTAAACTGGCACTAGCGTCAAATTCAACAGTCACGGCCGATACTGAATTAGAAGAATTAGAGGTAATTTTTTTGACGTTTTTTAAACCAGAAATCCCCGTCTCCACTTTCTTGGTTACTAGCTCCTCAATATCAGCAGGAGAAGCTCCTGGATAAGTAGTGAAAACAACAGCAATTGGAATTTTGACTTCAGGATTTGATTCTCGAGGAAGCGATAAAAAAGAATAAACTCCAATGCCAGTCAAAACAAAAATCAGCATGATTACCACTCGAAATCTAGTGATAAAAAAGTTAAGCCAACTTTTTCTCAGCTCTGGGTTAAATTTTAATTTTTCCAGATAAAGATGATCGGAACTTTTTTGCTGATCTTTTTTAATTGATTGATCGTCTTTAAAATCTATAATTTCAACTGGCAAATCATTCAATTCCTCTGGCTGATGAAGATTAAATTTAAAATCCATAAAAAATTATTTAATTTATCTGCGAAGCTGGCAATACACTCTGACTTGGCGATGACGTCGCCTGTTGAATATTGCTTTTTTCTTTATTGATTTCAAAAGAAACCAAATCACCTTCTTTCACTAATTTATTTCCATCAATAATAACCAAAGTTTGTGGAGAATAACCGATAACTTTGATTTTTGCCAACTCACCCAAAACACCTCGAACCTCAACTGATATTTTTTTTGCTCGATTATTTTCAACAATCATTAAACTACTACCATTTTGGCCAACCTCCAAAGCGGAAAGTGGCAATAAAATAGAATTTGTTTCATTAACAATAGACTTGGTAATCATAATTTTTACATCAACTACCGTCCCAAGATATAAAGAGGAAGCATCTTCAAGCACTATTTCAACCGGAAAGCGTCTTGTTAGAGGGTCTGCTTGAGGAGAAATTGAAGAAATGATACCATTTAAACTTTTTCCACTACCACTAACCACCGCTAATAAACCTGGTTTTAAATCTGATAAATTTTCCGGTTCAACAAAAATTTTTATTTTTATTTTATCAGTTTGACTAATTGTGGCTACTAATTGTCCAGGGGCGACAGTGTCACCATTGCTTGCCTTTTGAGTAATCGTTCCAATGATTGGCGCAATAATTGAATGAATATCATACAAACCTTGTAGATTTAATAAAGAATTATTGTATTGAGATTCTGAATTTTCCATTTGAACTTTTGCCGCAGCAATTTGTGATTCAATTTTTACTTTAACATTATCAAATTGATTCTGAGCCAAATTAAAAACAAATTGCGATTGATCAGACTGACTATTGTTCCCCGCTTTTAAATTGCTCAAAGACTGCTGAGCACTAGCTTCTTGTTGTTTTGCTAATTCAACTGATTTTTCTAAAGTAAGTAATAAATTGTCATTATTTAAAATAGTATTTGATAAGGCCTGTTTAGCGCCATTGATTTGATTTAAAGTGCCATTAATTTGGGACTGGTAAGTAGCAGCTCCAGACTGCAGACTAGATAAGGACACACCGGAAACAGAATTTTGAGGAAGATTGCTAGAAGAGACAGTTTTTTCAAACATCACTTTAGTATTATCAAGCATTACTTTTGTGGACTGGACCAAAAGCAAGGTTTCATTAACCTTGTCCTCTGTGTTGCTAAATTTCTTTTTTAAATAAGCCTGATAAACCGTTTTAGCTTTTTTATAAGCATCACTGGCGTTATTGTAAGTTGCGGAATCAAGGGCTCCTAAATTAGTTTTATAGCTGATTGAAATGGTGTTGTCTTCATCAAAGCCAGTCAAAGAGTTAACGCTAGAAATAAGTGTTCCGCATAAATTAGCTGAGGAATCCGCAGTCAAATCAGCGTTATCAGAAACATCGCTAGCAGTTTGCACACTTTGCTTTTTGCGGTTTTCCAAGGTTAAGCGCGCCTGCTCACTCGCAATTTTTGCTGTTTCATAAGCCAATTCTGCGCTCTTGATGCTTTCTGAGGCGGTTACTATTAAATTTTCTTGCCCCTTTGCCGCTTGATCACGAGCAATCTCTGCTGACTTTAAATCTTTAACCGAGGAGACTAAAAGATTATTATAACTGGTTCGAGCCAATTGATAAGCTGCTTGAGCTTGATTAACTGCTAATTTTGCTTGTTTAATTTGAGAAGAATTAAAGTTTGTAGGATTATAAAGACTGGAATTGATATCATCAATTTTCGCTAATTCTTGGCCAAGACTAACTTTGTCACCAACTTTTAGATTAAAATTGGTAATCGTCCCAGAAGTTTTTGCGACAATTTTAGCTTCCGATTCCGAAACGACAAGACCGGAATATAATAATTCCCTGCTTGCAGATAAACTTTGAGAAATTGATTGGACTTGCACTTTAATTGGTTCAGGTGCTAATTCAGAGACAGTGTCATCTTTTTTGCCACAAGCCGACAAAGAAATAGCAACAACCAATAAAACGATGCTCAATAAAATTTTATTTTTCATAAATAATAAAATAACTAATTCTTTTTTTTATCTAAATTTAAACAATGACGTGGATTAATTAAGCCATTTTCAACAACTGAAGTAATTTTTTTCATTAACCGAAAAAACTCCTGTTTTTCTTCTTTAGTAAAATGCTTTTCAATTTGACCGTTCATTTCCTCGAGAATCACGAGCGTCTCCTTAACTTTTTTTCTACCAAGCGTGGTAAGATTCAAGGTTATTTTGCGACGATCTTTTTGATCGCCAAGCCCCTTCTCAACCAAACCAGTGCGATTTAAAAAATTTAAACGTTGAGTTAAATTAGATTTTCCGATACCAAGTAATTCCACGATTTCCATCGGCGAAACTGGCGCTAAGCGATCTAAAATAAAAAGGATCCGAAAGCAAGCTGAGCTAATTTCTAATGGTTTGAAAACTAGTTTATCAAACATTGATTCCAGTCGAAAAGAAGTCAAAACCAACAAATTTTGAATATTTTGCTCTTTTGGTGAAAAAAAATCCTGATTATTCATGGTAACTAGTTTATCAATAAACTATTTTGAAGTCAATTAAACGGAAATTCCTCCATCAATTCGCCTGAATAATAAAATTCATAAGCGAGTGAGCCAAAAAAATACTTTTCTCCATCAATTTCAATTGTTGACCCGCCAACCATTGGATTTTCTTTGGGGATAGAGCGATGAAACCCAATATTAAAAAGAGTGGCGATAATTTCTGGACGATAATCAATATTATAACCAGCTTTCGTCCATTGAGCTTGTAACTCCTTAATAATTAGCGCGCCATATAAATAGGAATAAAAATGATTTCTCTCGTTAGTCAGGCGATTGTAGCGTTCTTTTTCTGGATTACTCCCAGCTGGAAAATCGAGAAGACCAGAGAAATTTGGACCGAGATAAAAATGAGAGGAAGGATCTTTCAGATTGTTTTCTGTTTGGATAGCCATCGCTTCCTTAATAGACATTACCCCCCAAGCCATTTTATTGGCATTAGCTAATATTTTTAGTGGTTTAAAAACCTTCTCAAACAATTCTCTTTGAGTGTAATAAAGTCGAAGTTGCTCGACAATTGCTACCGACAAAAGCAAGCGAGGCTGAACACCGGCTTTCAAGGCGGCATCATTCACAAGATCGCGATCTTTAATCAGAGCTTCTTTAATGATTCCCCAAGATTCCCCGTTTTGCCAGGCATAAAGATTTTTATTTTTGGTAACTGTTAATTTTTCATTTAATTCTTCAAAAGTTGGGCTCACGCCTGGATTCTGTTCACAATTTAATAATTCCCGGGAAAAAGTTTCACGATTTGAGAGCCTTAGTTTCATTGCTAGCAGCATCCGATTAAGCAAAACTTCGGAACGAGAACTTTGATAAACTCGCAAAATGGCGGCGGCGTTATAATCATTGTATTGACTAGCAACAAAAATCTTACAACGATTAGTTTTTTCATTTGGGCCATATATCGATTCATTGTTGGGCAAATTAGCTTGAACTTCATTATTGGCTAAATTCTCAATCCTTTTTGCTTCTTGATTATATTCAAAAGAATCAAGATTTTCTTCGCCAGCAACATTAGTCCAACCAAAACGAACCGCAAAAAAGCCAGCAGTTAGCAAAAGCAAAAAGGCCAAGAAAAAGGCCAAAATAAACTTAATAATTTGAAACAAAATCTTTTTCATCTTTATTTATTGTAACAAAGAAAAAAACATAAAAAAAGCCCTCATTATTAGAGGGCTGTCTCATTTTTACTTTTTTTCGGCGACCTGATCAATTAGATCACTCATTGTTTGAAGATTTTGTTCGTTTAAAAGCATTTCAAACTCCTTTTCTAAATCAATTAGTATTACCGATAAATCCATGGAATCAAATCCTAGGTCATGATTTAGATTTGTTTTCTCTGAAATCACTTCTTTTGGAAGATTACAAGTATAATACCTACCGTCGCTTCTCTTTTCGGCACGATCTCTCATCACTAAGATCTGGCAAATTTTTAAAAGAATCTCTTCTCTGTCCATTGTTTTCCTTTCTTTCTTTAAAATTACAAAAGATATTTTATCTATTTATTTAAATATTGTCAAATTTTGTAGCATTGCAGCGAAAGGTTTACACTACAGGCCTCATTTAGCTTTTGCATCGGGGTTAGGCCATTCATGCCTAATCCCCGATGCTTTTTCTCATAATTATAGTAATGCATGAATAAGTTCAACTTGTATTGCATCTCTTCCAGAGATAATCTGGGTGGAAATCCATACCTCAAGCCCTTCTGG
>CAINDR010000041.1 GCA_903847415.1 Candidatus Falkowiibacteriota bacterium | reverse complement strand
TTTGAAAATGGAAAAAAGACTGGAGATTTACTAAAATTTCATCCCACTCAAGTACTAGAGACTGGTTATGAAATTCTCACCCTTTGGGTGTCAAGGATGATTATGATGTCGTTGTTTGCAATTGGTGAAATTCCTTTTAAAAATGTGTATTTACATGGCACCATTTTAGATAGTCGTGGAAAAAAAATGTCTAAATCAAAAGGGAATGGTGTTGACCCACTTGATGTTATTAATGTTTATGGCGCTGACGCCCTAAGGCTTTCCTTGTTGATGGGTAGTACTCCAGGAAATGATTCCAGGTATAGCGAAGATCGTGTGGAAGCGAAGAGAAATTTTATTAATAAACTTTGGAATATTTCTCGTTTTATTTTAAGTGGCCTCTCTGAAGAAGCTAGCACTGTTGATCTCGAAAAAATTCCCAAAACAAAAACTTTAGCTGATCAATGGATTTTAGCGGAGTTACATAAAACCACGCAATTAGTTCGAGAAAGATTAATTAATTTTAATTTTTCTTTAGCGGCAGAAGATTTATCAGATTTTACTTGGAATAAACTTGCTGATTGGTATTTAGAAATTGCTAAAGTTGAAAAAGATAAAGAGGAGATTTTAGCCTATCTATTGCAAAGCATTTTGGTTCTTTGGCATCCTTTTATTCCCTATGTCACCGAAGAAATTTGGTCACAATTCAATTCGGATTTATTAATGGTTAAACAGTGGCCAAAAACTTTTGGTCAAGAAAATCAAGTTGCCATCGATAATCAAATGCTTATTCAGGAATTGGTAATTGGCATCCGAAATGCCCGAAGTGAAAATCAGGTAGAGCCATCTCAAAAAATTAAAGCGATTATTGTTTGTCAGGATAATTCAGAGCTTATCAGTTCTCAGGCGGAAAATATTAAAAATTTAAAAACTGGATTATCTGAATTAGAGTTATCATCTGGTCAGACTAATCTTGAGAAAGCAATCGTAGTAACAATTGGGAAAATTGAGATTTATTTATTAGGAGCAATTGATGAGAAAAAAGAATTACTTCGCCTAAATAAAGAACAAGAGAATTTAAACAAGATGATTGGTTTGCTTTCTGGTCGTTTGGAAAATCAAGAATTTATTGAAAAAGCCCCACACGCTTTAGTTGAAAAAGAAAAATCAAGATTAGCGGCAATGCGTTTGGAGTTAGAAAAAATAATTAAATTAAAAGAAGTTTTATGACTCTCAAAAATTATTTAATTTTTATGTCAGTAATGACAGCTGTTTCTTGGGGAGCTTTTGCTTTCGTCGCCGGATTAGTTGATCCTTCAAAAACCAATTGGCTTGGTTTTACTCTTTTTTATTTGGCGACATTTTTGGCTCTTTCCGGAACCTTTGCTTTACTTGGTTTTTTATTTCGCTTTTTATTTTTCAAGGGAGAGATTGCTTTTCGGGCAGTTAAATTAGCTTTTTATCAATCTTTTGTCTTGTCGTCTTTTGCGGTTATTTTGTTAATCTTATCCGCAAGAAGCTTGTTAACTTGGTTTAATTTTTTTCTTTTAGCATTTTTATTTGTTGTTTTGGAATTATTTGTTGGAAGTAAATCTAAAAAAAATTAAGCAATCTCTAAATATATGAAATTAAAATTAGAACAACTAAAAAAAGAAGCGCACACTCGATTAGCTGATTTTTTAGCACGAGCTGAAAAAGCTCCATTAGAAGCGCAGGAAAAATTTAGAGAATTAGAGGCTCAATTTTTAGGTCGCAAGGGCGAATTGGCTGTAGTCCTAAAAGACTTAAAAGGTCTTAGCGATGATCTTCGTCGAGAATATGGTGAGCTAGCTAACAATGTTAAAAAGGAATTAGAGGCAAGTTTCTTGGAAATTTCTCAAAAAATTAAAAGCAAAACACCTAGCGCAGAAAAAATTGACGTTACTTTACCTGGGGAAAAAGTAGCCAAAGGGTCTCTTCACCCAATGACAATTGTGCAGAGGGAGATTGAAACTCTATTTTCGTCATTAGGTTTTATGGTTTTAGATGGACCAGAATTAGAAAGTGATTATTTTAATTTTGAAGCACTTAACGTTGCTCCTCATCATCCCGCTCGTGATATGCAGGACACCTTTTATATTGATCAAAAAAATTCAAAAGGGGAATACGATTTATTAATGAGAACTCAAACTTCGCCGATGCAAGTTCGGGCAATGAAAAAATATGGGGCACCATTGCGTGCAATTATTCCTGGTCGCTGTTTTCGGAGTGAGGCCACTGATGCTCGTCATGAGCATACTTTTTATCAATTAGAAGGTATTATTATTGATAAAAAAATAAACTTTTCTCAAATGAAGGGTGTTTTAGATTTGGTTGGAAAAAGACTTTACGGAGAAGAAACTAAATTAAAAATGAGACCAAAATTCTATCCTTTTGTGGAGCCTGGTTCTAACGGCGAATACACTTGTTTTTTGTGTGGCGGTAAAGGTTGTCGAGTTTGTAAAAATACTGGTTGGTTAGAAATTGTTGGTTGTGGGTTAATTCATCCGGAAGTGCTTCGTGCCGGTGGCATTGATCCGGAAGAGTATTCTGGCTTTGCTTTTGGTTTTGGTTTAAATCGTTTAGTAATGTTGAAGTATGGCATCGATGATATCCGTGTCTTTAATGGAGGGGATATTCGATTTTTAGAACAATTTTAATTTTTATTATATGAAGTTATCGTTACACTGGTTAAGCGATTTTGTAAAATTACCAAAAACAGTTTCTCCTGAAAATTTAGGAGAGAAGCTGACTGCTCACACTGTTGAAGTGGAGGGAGTTGAGCATCAGAGTCAAGCTTTTTCAAAAGTAGTGGTTGGGAAAGTGTTATCAGTTGAGAAGCATCCTAATGCTGATCGTTTGCGCTTGGCAAAAGTTGATATTAAAACAGAAATTTTATCCATTGTTTGCGGTGCACCAAATTTAGAAGAAGGTCAATTGGTTCCCGTTGCTTTAGTTGGAGCTATCTTGCCTGGAAATTTAGAAATAAAAGCTTCAGAGATTCGTGGTGAAAAATCATTTGGGATGATTTGTGCCGAAGATGAGCTTGGCCTCGGTCATAATCATGAAGGAATTATGGTTTTGTCAAAAAAAGCAAAACCAGGCCAATTGTTTTCTGATTATCTTGGCCTTGATGATACAATTTTAGA